>NZ_BAAATR010000039.1:0-84002 GCF_039533515.1 Kitasatospora cystarginea
TTTGGCACGCTGTTGAGTTCTCAAGGAACGGACGCTTCCTTCGGACCGCCTTCCAGCGGAACCTCCGGGCGCTTCGTTCTTTCGTGTTTCCAGCTTAGCAGATCCGTTTTCCCGGCGTTGACCAGGTGTTTACCGATCTGACTTGCTCCGTTCACCGCTGAAGCGCGGCGACCTGAGCAACGATAGCCGCTTCTGGCGCCAGCGCCTAATCGGGACGCGGCCACTGTCACCCGATCGGATGCGGGGCGCCCGCCCGAGGCACCGGTCGCCACGATCGTCGGGGGCCGCCCGCATGCCGTAGAGTGCGGCGCATTGGGCAAGAGGACTAGACCACTTGAGTTCGCGGGGATCGTCGCCGTCTGGGCTGCGGGCCGGTCTCATCGGTGTGGTGCCCGGCCGACGGCCGGGCGGGACACCGCTGTTTCCACCCGCGAGACTCTTGCGATATGTCCCAACTTGGCATGATTTACGCTTCAGTCGATGTCTCCGTCGCTGCCCGCGGCGGCACGATGTGCTCCGTACTTGGGAGGCTCCACCATGACCACTGTGACCTCACCGCTGGCCGGTCGCGCTGTCGGGCTGGCCAATGTGCCCGACCCCGTTTTCGCCGGCGCCATGGTGGGTCCCGGCACCGCCGTCGACCCGGTGCGGGAGCCCACTGCGGCGGTGGCGCCGGTGGACGGTCTGGTGGTGTCGATGCACCCGCACGCGTTCGTGGTGATGGATGCGGACGGCCACGGCGTGCTGGTCCATCTCGGGATCGACACCGTGCAGCTGAACGGCGAGGGCTTCGAGCTACTGGTCAGCAAGGGCGACCAGGTGAAGCGTGGTCAGCCGGTCATCAAGTGGGACCCGGCGGCCGTCGAGGCGGCGGGCAAGTCCCCGATCTCGCCGATCGTCGCGCTGGAGGCGTCCGCCGAGCAGCTCGGTGAGGTTGTCGAGAGCGGTGAGGTCGCCATCGGCGGCGAGCTGTTCACCTGGAACTGATTCCGGGTACACGCGCACCGTGCGCCGTCCCTCCAGCTCGTGTGGGACGGCGCACCGCACTATCGGGCCGCGGAGCGGCCACCACCCGTAGTGACCCCAGAGACGGACGAGCCCGGTCCGGTCCCGACGAGTGCCAGCAGGAGTGGCGCGTGGCCGGATTGCGGGTGAAAGGAACTCACGAAGATGGAACAGGCACTGCGCGGCGTAGGCGTCAGCCATGGTGTCGCGATCGGCCAGGTCCGGCACATGGGTACTGCGGCTCTCGAACCGCCCGCCACTCAGATTCCGACCGAGGAAGCGCCGCGTGAGCAGGCTCGTGCGCAGGCGGCCGTGGACGCGGTGGCGGCGGATCTGATCGCTCGTGGCAACCTGGCCGGTGGCGAGGCCCAGGCCGTGCTGGAGGCGCAGGCGCTGATGGCGCAGGATCCCGAGCTGATGGCCGACGTCAGCCGGCGGATCGCGGTCGGCAGCAGTGCGGAGCGCGCGGTGTACGACGCCTTCGCCGCGTACCGGGCGCTGTTGTCGGCGGCGGGTGACTACCTGGCCGGGCGGGTCGCCGACCTGGACGACGTCCGCAACCGGATCGTCGCCCGGCTGATGGGTGTGCCGATGCCGGGCGTGCCGGACAGCGACGAGCCGTACGTGTTGTTCGCCCGGGACCTCGCGCCGGCCGACACCGCCTTGCTGGACCCGACGCTGGTGCTCGGTTTCGTGACCGAGGAGGGCGGGCCGACCAGCCACAGTGCAATTCTGGCGCGGGCCATGGGAGTTCCGGCCGTCGTCGCGCTGCCGGGTGCGACCGGACTGGCCGAGGGCCGGCTGGTGGCGGTGGACGGCAGCACCGGCGAAGTGCTGGTCGACCCGTCCGAGGAGAAGCAGGCTGAGCTGCGGAAGACCGCGGCCGAGCGGAAGGCCGCGATGGCGGCCTCGTCCGGTCCGGGGCAGACCTCCGACGGGCACAAGGTGCCGCTGCTCGCCAACGTCGGTGGGCCGGCCGACCTGCCGGCCGCGCTGGAAGCGGGTGCGGAGGGGGTCGGACTGTTCCGCACCGAGTTCCTGTTCCTCGACGACTCGGCGAAGGCGCCGAGCGAGGAGAAGCAGGTCGAGGCCTACCGCAAGGTGCTGGAGGCCTTCCCGGAGAGCCGGGTCGTGGTGCGGGTGCTGGATGCCGGCGCGGACAAGCCACTGGACTTCCTGACCCCCGCGGACGAGCCGAACCCGGCGCTGGGTGTGCGCGGCCTGCGTACGTTGCTGGACCACCCCGAGGTGCTGCGGGGCCAGCTCCGGGCGCTGGCCAAGGCTGCCGAGGGTCTGCCGGTGCACCTTGAGGTGATGGCGCCGATGGTGGCCGACCGGCTGGACGCCAAGGCGTTCGCCGAGGCCTGCCGGGAGGCCGGGCTGGCGGCCAAGTTCGGTGCGATGGTGGAGATTCCGTCGGCTGCGCTGCGGGCCCGCTCGATCCTGCAGGAGGTCGAGTTCCTGTCGCTGGGGACCAACGACCTTGCGCAGTACACCTTTGCGGCCGACCGTCAGGTGGGTGCGCTGGCGCGGCTGCAGGACCCGTGGCAGCCGGCGCTGCTCGACCTGATCGCCGCCGCCGCGGACGCGGGCCGGGCCACCGGCAAGAGCTGCGGTGTCTGCGGTGAGGCCGCGTCCGACCCGCTGCTGGCCTGTGTGCTGACCGGTCTCGGAGTGACCAGCCTGTCGATGGGTGCGGCGTCGATCCCGTATGTGCGCACCGCACTGGCCAAGTACACGCTGGCACAGTGCCGGCGGGCGGCCGAGGCGGCGCGGGCCGCCGACACCGCCGAGGAGGCGCGGGCCGCGGCGCAGCAGGTGCTGTCCGGCGAATGAGGTGAGCGGTGAGAGGTGCGCCCCTGGTGAGGGGCGCACCTCTCACGTCGCGAGGTGCGGTCAGGCCCGGCGTTCGCGGCCGAGGGTCTCGAAGAAGCGCAGGTGGTCGAGGTTGTCGACGGAGCCGGGGTTGACCGCCTGGTCGAGGGGGGTGCCGGAGAGCAGTCGCTTGACCGGGACCTCGATCCGCTTGCCGGTGAGGGTGTGCGGGAGGCCCTTGACCGCGATGACCTCGTCGGGGACGTGGCGCGGGGAGAGCTGTTCACGCAGGGAGGTGCGGATGCGGGTGCGGAGGGCGTCGTCGAGTTCGGCGCCGGGGGCGAGGACGACGAAGAGCGGCATCCAGTAGCCGCCGTCGGCTTCCTCCAGGCCGATGACCAGGGATTCGGCGATCTCGGGCAGGCGCTCGACGACCTCGTAGATGTCCGAGGAGCCCATCCGGACTCCCTGGCGGTTGAGGGTGGAGTCGGAGCGGCCGTGGATGACGACGGTGCCGCGGGAGGTGGTGGTGATCCAGTCGCCGTGGCGCCAGACGCCCGGGTACATGTCGAAGTAACTGTCTTGGTAGCGGCGGCCGTCGAGGTCGTTCCAGAAGCCGGTGGGCATGGACGGGAGCGGCTTGGTGACGACCAGTTCGCCGACCTGGTCGGTGTGGGGGTGCCCCTGGACGTCCCAGGACTCGACGGCGGCGCCCAGGCAGGGGGCCTGGATCTCGCCGAGGTACACCGGGAGGGTGGGGACGCCGCCGACGAAGCAGCTGCAGATGTCGGTGCCGCCGCTGACGGAGGCGAGCCAGACGTCCTGCTTGACCTCGTCGTAGATCCACTGGAAGCCGTCGGGCGGAAGCGGGGAGCCGGTGGTGCCGACGCAGCGCACCGCGCCGAGGTCGAGGTCGCGGCCGGGGTGCAGTCCCGCCTTGCGGCTGGCGATCACGTAGGCGGCGGAGGTACCGAGGACGGTGGCGCGGGTCCGGGCGGCAACGGACCAGAGGGCTCCGGTGTCGGGGTGGCCGGGGCTGCCGTCGTAGGTGACGATCGTGGATCCGACCAGGAGACCGGCGACGAGGAAGTTCCACATCATCCAGCCGGTGGAGGTGTACCAGAGGAAGCGGTCCTCGGGGGTGAGGTCGAGGTGCAGGGCGGCCTGCTTGAGGTGTTCGACGAGGATGCCGCCCTGGCTCTGGACGATGGCCTTGGGGAGGCCGGTGGTGCCGGACGAGTAGAGCACCCAGAGCGGGTGGTCGAAGGGGACCTGTTCGAAGACGGGCGCGGTGTCGGCGCCGACCAGGCCGTCCCAGTGGAGGGCGCCTTCCGGGGCCGGGGCGCCGAGCAGCGGGACGTGTACGACGGCGCGCAGGGTGGGGAGTTCACGGCGGAGTTCAGCGACGACCTCGGTGCGGTCGTGGTCCTTGCCGCCGTAGTGGTAGCCGTCGACGGTGAACAGGACCACCGGCTCGATCTGCTGGAGGCGGTCGAGGACGCTGCGGGCGCCGAAGTCGGGGGCGCAGGAAGTCCAGACGGCGCCGACGGCGGCGGTGGCCAGCAGGGCGACCACGGCCTGCGGGATGTTTGGCAGGTACGCGCCGACGCGGTCACCGGGGCGGACGCCCTGGGCGCGGAGGGCCTCGGCGAGGGAGGCGACCTGGCGGCGCAGCTCGGCCCAGCTGAGTTCGGTGGGCTGCTCGGTGGTCTCGTCGAGGTGGAGGATCGCCGGGCGGTCGGCGTGGGCCGGGTCGTCCGCGTAACGGAGGGCGTGCTCGGCGTAGTTGAGGCGGGCGCCGGGGAACCAGCGGGCGCCGGGCATGGATCGGCCGGCGAGGACGGTGTCGGGTGCGGTGGAGAATCGGACGTCGAACCACTGCGTGACGGCCGTCCAGAAGCGTTCCAGGTCTTCGGTGGACCAGGTGTGCAGGGCAGCGTAGCGGGCGGCGGCCTGGGCGTCGTCGGTGGTCGGGGCGAGGGGCCCGGCCGGGGCGCCGTGGTGCTCGGCGGCCCAGGTCTGGAAGGCCACCAGCTGGGTGCCGGCGGCGCGAGCGGGGTCGGGCCGCCAGAGGGGCTGGTCCTGGGTGGGGGTGCTCACGGTGGTCTCCCGGCCGGGGGTGGGGACGGGGGTGCTCGTGGCGGATCCCGTCCGGCTGGCACTGACGGTGCAGACCATGCCATGTGATCGTCGGCTGCGCCAGGTCTCCTGGGCAGTAGTAAGTGGTGCGGGGGTCGGGACGGGCCGGGTCAGAGGTGGGCGTAGGCGCCCTGGAACCAGGCCGTGGAGACTCGGGTGTGGAAGGGGAAGGCGAGTTGGACGGGCGCGGGTATCAGCTGCCAGCCGTCCGTCTCGTCGGTGGGTTCGGAGGGCGGCAGGTCGGCGAGGTCGCGTGCGGGCAGCAGGCCGAAGAGGCAGAGGAAGCCGCCGGCCCGGTCGGAGTCGGTGGCGACCAGGGTGATCTGCTCGGCCTCGGCCACGATGCCGGTCTCCTCGCGGAGTTCGCGTACGCAGGCCTGCTGCCAGCTCTCGCCGTAGTCCACGTAGCCGCCGGGGAGGGCGAGTTTGCCGTAGCCGGGCTCGATGGTGCGGCGGATGACGGTCAGGGCCTGGCCGTCGGCGGTGCTGACGGGGAGCAGGGTGACCACGACGGGCAGCGGGTTGCGGTAGCTGATCTCACCGCAGCCCGGGCAGGTGCGGGGCCAGGCGACGGTGCCGGCCGGGTAGGCCGTGCCGCACCAGTGGCAGTGCGTGCCCGGACCGAAGGGCCGGCGTTCGGCGGGGTGGTCGGCCTGCTGAGTGGTCATGGGGTGGATGGTAGTGGCCCGGGGTGGCCCGCGGACCCGGGTGCGGCCGGTTCGCCCTCGCGGGTGGGGCGGAGCAGCGGTGGGTGGAGGTACTGGGCGTCGCCGGAGCGGTAGCAGCGGGCCCGGGGGCCGCCGCGGGCCCCGCCGCGATCGGCGGTGGTGCCGGTGCCCTCGACGAAACCGGGGACGGAGAGGACCTTGCGGTGGAAGTTGCCCGGGTGGAGCTTCTCGTCCCATACCGCCTCGTAGACGGCGCGCAGCTCGGGGATGGTGAAGTCGTGGCCGAGGAAGGCGGTGGCCAGTGGGCTGTACTCGAGCTTGGCGCGGGCGCGGTCCAGGCCGTCGGAGAGGATGCGGGCGTGGTCGAAGGCGAGGGCGATGGCGGTGCCCTCGGCCGGGTCGGTGCCCTGGGATGCGGTGGTGTCCTCGCCGGCGGTGGGGCACTCGGTCGTGGTGGTGCTGTCCCTGGCGGCCCGGGCGGTCGTCGGGGTGGTGGAGCGGGCCCCGACCCGTCCGCCGACGCCACCCCCGTGGGCCTCGGCGGACGGGCCGGAGGCCCGGGTGGCAGCGAGGTCGACCGAGTCGACCCCGTGCCATGCGGCGGCTGCCGCGTCGGTGCCGGCCTGGGGGGCCGGCAGGTCAGGGGCGAAGGCCAGGTACGCGACCGAGACGACGTGCATCCGTGGGTCGCGGCCCGGGTCTCCGTAGGTACCGAGCTGTTCCAGGTGGATCCGGCCCAGTGCGGTGCCCGGGTCGGTGCCGAGCCGTAGGCCCGTCTCCTCGGCGAGTTCGCGGACCGCGGCCTGCTCCAGGCTCTCCTTGCCGGCGCGGAGGAAGCCGCCGGGTAGTGCCCAGCAGCCCTGGAAGGGCGGCTCACCGCGTCGGACGAGCAGGACGTGCAGCCTGCCCTGGCTCAAGGTCAGCGCGACGACGTCGACGGTGACGGCGATCGGCGGGTAGGCGGACGGTTGGTAGGCCGCCAACCACTGCTGCTCCGTTGCCACTGGTGGTGTTGACATGCCGCGCCTCCCCCCGGGGAACCGGTCGTTCTCCGACTGAGCAGAACCTAGCGCACGGCTCTGACAACCGGCCAACGGTTTTCGTGCCGGGGGATGCCGGCCAGCGGTGGGAGCGGCCCGGAGCGCGGCAGGAACCGGAGGGGCGGCGGGGCGGGCGGAGACGGGGCGGGATCCCGGCGGGTGGGCTGGTGGGTGGGGCTGACCTGGGGCGTCCTAGAGTGCAGACAGTTGGCACTGTCAGGAGGTCGCCGTGTCCGCCACTCCCCCCGCCGCCCCTTCGGGCGGCTTCGCCGCCGCGCTCGCGGCCGGTCCGCTGGTGCTCGACGGCGGGCTGTCCAACCAGTTGTCGGACGCCGGGTACGACCTGTCGGACGAGCTCTGGTCGGCGCGGCTGCTCGCGGACGATCCGGCGGCCCTCACCGGTGCCCACCTGGGGTACTACCGGGCGGGCGCGAGCGTGGCGATCACGGCCAGCTACCAGGCGAGCTTCGGGGGGTTCGCCCGGCACGGGGTCGGCCGGGCGGCGGCCGGGCGGCTGCTGGCACGGAGCGTCGAACTGGCCCGGGAGGCGGCGCGGCAGGCCGAGGTGGGGCGGCCGCTGTGGGTGGCGGCGTCGGTGGGTCCGTACGGTGCGGTGCTGGCGGACGGTTCGGAGTACCGGGGCGGGTACGGGCTGAGCGTGGCGGAGCTGGCGGCGTTCCACCGGCCGAGGCTGGAGGCGCTGGCGGCAGCCGGTCCCGATGTGCTGGCGGTGGAGACGATCCCGGACATCGACGAGGCCGAGGCGGTGCTGGGTCTGCTCGACGGGCTCGGGGTGCCCGCGTGGCTGTCGTTCAGTATTGAGGGGGAGCGGACCAGGGCCGGACAGCCGCTGGCGGAGGCGTTCGCGCTGGCGGCCGGGGTGCCCGAGGTGCTGGCGGTCGGCGTGAACTGCTGCACCCCGCAGGACGCGGACCGGGCGGTGCGGCTCGCCGCCGAGGTGAGCGGCAAGCCGGTGGTGGTGTACCCGAACAGCGGGGAGCGCTGGGCCGACGGCGGCTGGCGGGGCGAGCCGACCTTCCGTCCGGACCGCGTGGCGGGCTGGGTCGCCGACGGCGCGCGGCTGGTCGGCGGCTGCTGCCGGGTGGGCGAGGCGCAGATCTCGGGGCTCGCGCACGCCGTACGCGCCCTGCGGAGGTGATTGCACACCCGGTGAAGCCGACCGCAACTCCGGGGAAACGTGCGCGCCCGGCCATCGGCCTGGCAGACTCATGGCGATACCACTCGGTCGACAATGTCGACCGTCAGTCAGCGGAGGTGAACATGCCCGGCCCGATCCAGTCGCTCTCCCGGGCCGCCGCGATCATGCGCCTGCTGGCCGGCGGTGAGCGTCGGCTCGGCCTGTCCGAGGTGGCCACGGCGCTCGATCTGGCCAAGGGGACGGCGCACGGCATCCTGCGTACCCTGCAGCAGGAGGGTTTCGTCGAGCAGGATCCGGAGAGCGGTAAGTACCAGCTGGGCGCGGAGCTGCTGCGGCTGGGCCAGAGCTATCTGGACGTGCACGAGCTGCGCGCCCGCGCCCTGGTCTGGGCCGACGACCTGGCCCGGGCGGCCGGTGAGACGGTCTATCTCGGAGTGCTGCACCAGCAGGGTGTGCTGATCGTCCATCACGTCTTCCGGCCCGACGACACCCGCCAGGTGCTGGAGGTCGGCTCGATGCAGCCGCTGCACAGCACCGCGCTGGGCAAGGTGCTGATGGCCTACGACCCGGTTGCGCGCGGGGAGTTGGGCGTGGGCCCGTTGGAGTCGTACACCCTGCGCACCCTGACCGAGCTGGCCGACGTGGACGCGGAGTGCGCGCTGATCCGCGAGCGCGGCTGGGCGGACTCGATCGAGGAGACCTGGGAGGGCGTGGCCTCGATCGGTGCACTGATCCAGGACCGGCGGCGCAATCCGGTCGGCGCGGTGTGCATCAGCGGCGCGGTGGAGCGGGTCTGCGAGGACGGCTTCGTCCGGCCCTCGCTGGTCGCCTCCGTGCGCAGCGCCGCACGGGCGATCTCCCGGGACCTGGGCGCCGGTCGCTTCTGACCCCGCACTCCCCCATCACTGCGTGTCGAAGCGCGGACAGGCTGGAGCCTGTCCGCGCTTCGTCGTTCTGTCGGGTTTTCGCGTCATTTGCGGCCCGACTTCCGGGGGGTCGGCCGATCACTGCGAGTGATGGATCACAGGAGTATCACCCCGTCTTGACGTAGGGGCGACGGGAGGTGGAAGCTCTTCCGCATGGCGGTCGACATTGTCGAACGGCGTCCGTGAGAACCGGAACGCCACCGTCGGGGTGCGGCCCAGGGACGGGACGCACCCATCCCGTTGCGGACTCCCCCGCCGCGACGCGCCCTCCCCCACCTGCTCCGGGCAACACGGACGCCATACGGACAAAGGAGTCTCAGTGTCCGCCTTCTCCAACGGCGACATCTTCGTCGGCGAAACCCTCGGCACAGCCGCCCTGATACTGCTCGGCGGCGGCGTCTGCGCCGCCGTCACGCTGAAGAAGTCCAAGGCCCTCAACGCCGGCTGGCTCGCCATCACCTTCGGCTGGGGCTTCGCGGTCATGATCGCCGCGTACATGGTCGCCCCCAAGTCCGGCGCTCACCTCAACCCGGCCGTCACCCTGGCCCTCGCCGTCGACAGCGGCGACTGGAGCAAGGTGCCGGTCTACCTCGGCTCCCAGCTGCTCGGCGCGATGATCGGCGCCGTGCTGGTGTGGCTCACCTACTTCGGCCAGTTCCAGGCCAACGAGGAGCCCACGCTCGGCATCTTCTCGACCGGTCCCGAGATCCGGAACCCGGTCCAGAACCTGCTCACCGAGATCATCGGCACCCTGGTGCTCTGCATGGCGATCCTCACCCAGGGCCTCACCAAGGGCATCGGCCTCTCCGGCATGGGCGTGCTGATCACCTCGTTCACCGTGGTCGGCATCGGCCTCTCGCTCGGCGGCCCGACCGGCTACGCCATCAACCCGGTCCGCGACCTCGGCCCGCGCATCGTGCACTCGCTGCTGCCGATCCCGAACAAGGGCGGCTCGGACTGGTCGTACGCCTGGATCCCGGTGGTCGGTCCGGTCATCGGCGGTCTGCTCGCCGGTGCTCTGTACCACGTCGCGTTCTGACCTCGCCCCCGAACCACGCCGGGTTTGCCCCGCACCCGCTGACGGGGACTGAGACTGCGTCACCCGCACCCGCCCGTCACCCTCCACCCTTCCGAGGGCGCGCTCAGCGCGGCACCCCTTGGACCACTTACTCAGCCGAGGATCCCAATGACTGCCAACTACATCGCCGCGATCGACCAGGGCACCACGTCCAGCCGCTGCATCATCTTCGGCGCCGACGGCCGGATCGTCGCCGTCGACCAGCAGGAGCACAGCCAGATCTTCCCGCAGCCGGGCTGGGTCGAGCACGACGCCGCCGAGATCTGGACCCGAGTGCAGTCCGTGGTCCGCGGCGCGCTGGAGAAGGCCGGTCTCACCAAGGACGACATCCGCGCGATCGGCATCACCAACCAGCGCGAGACCACCGTCCTGTGGGACAAGAACACCGGCGAGCCCGTGCACAACGCACTGGTGTGGCAGGACACCCGCACCGAGGCGCTCTGCCGCGAGCTGGGCCGCAACGTGGGCCAGGACCGCTTCCGCCGCGAGACCGGCCTGCCGCTGGCCAGCTACTTCGCCGGCCCGAAGATCCGCTGGCTGCTGGACAACGTCGAGGGCCTTCGCGAGCGCGCCGAGCGCGGCGAGATCCTCTTCGGCACCATGGACACCTGGGTCATCTGGAACCTCACCGGTGGTGTCAACGGCGGCAAGCACGTCACGGACGTCACCAACGCCAGCCGCACCATGCTGATGAACCTGCACACCCTGGAGTGGGACGAGAAGATCGCCCAGTCCATGCAGGTGCCGATGGCCGTCCTGCCGGAGATCCGCTCCTCCGCCGAGGTCTACGGCCACGCGGTCGGCGACCTGGAGGGCGTGCCGGTCGCCTCGGCGCTCGGTGACCAGCAGGCCGCGCTGTTCGGCCAGACCTGCTTCGACGAGGGCGAGGCCAAGTCGACCTACGGCACCGGCACCTTCCTGCTGCTGAACACCGGCGAGAAGATCGTCAACTCCTACCACGGCCTGCTGACCACGGTCGGCTACCGGATCGGCGACCAGAAGCCGGTCTACGCCCTGGAGGGCTCGATCGCCGTCACCGGTTCGCTGGTGCAGTGGCTGCGCGACCAGCTCGGCATCATCTCGACCGCCGCCGAGATCGAGACCCTCGCCAACACCGTCGAGGACAACGGCGGCGCCTACTTCGTCCCCGCCTTCTCCGGCCTGTTCGCCCCGTACTGGCGCTCCGACGCCCGCGGTGTGATCGCCGGTCTGACCCGGTACGTCACCAAGGGCCACCTCGCCCGGGCCGTCCTGGAGGCCACCGCCTGGCAGACCCGCGAGGTCGTCGACGCGATGGAGAAGGACTCCGGCGTCGAGCTCACCGCCCTCAAGGTCGACGGCGGCATGACCTCCAACAACCTGCTGATGCAGAACATCGCCGACGTCCTGAACGCCCCGGTCGAGCGCCCGTACGTGGCCGAGACCACCGCGCTCGGTGCCGCGTACGCGGCCGGCCTCGCGGTCGGCTTCTGGCCGGACCTGGACACCCTGCGGGCCAACTGGCACCGCGCAGCCGAGTGGACGCCGCGCATGGACGACGCCACCCGCGAGCGTGAGTACAAGAAGTGGCTCAAGGCCGTGGAGCGCACCATGGGTTGGGTGGAGGAAGACGAGCAGGACTGAACCGAAGCCGGTCGGGGCGCCACGCCCCGGCCGGCCATCGGCGCTTCATCGGAAGCCTCGCCCGGGGCCGCCGACGGAGCTTCATCGCAAGGGAACCGGCCGTGACCAAGGCCGGTCCCCCCGGCCTCCCAGCAGAGGCCGCACCGCACACCGAGAGGAGACACGGCGCCGCCCGCACCGCGCGCCGTACACACACCATGGCAACCATTCCGACCCTGGGCGCCGAGCGCACCGCCGGACGCACCGCCTCCCGCGCCGAGACCCGTGAGCTGCTGGGCAAGGCGACCTACGACCTGCTGGTGATCGGCGGCGGCATCCTCGGCACGGCCGTGGCCTGGACCGCCTCGCAGGCGGGTCTCAAGGTCGCCATGGTGGACGCGGGCGACTTCGCCGGTGCCACCTCCAGTGCCTCCTCCAAGCTGGTCCACGGCGGTCTGCGCTACCTGCAGACCGGTGCGGTCAAGCTGGTCGCCGAGAACCACAAGGAGCGCCGGGCGCTGGCCACCGACGTGGCGCCGCACCTGGTCAACCCGCTGACCTTCTTCGTCCCCGTCTACAAGGGCGGCCCGCACGGCGCCACCAAGCTCGGCGCGGGCGTCTTCCTGTACTCCGCGCTGTCCGCCTTCCGTGACGGCATGGGCCGGGTCTCCACCGCCGCGCACGCCGCCCAGCAGGTGCCCGCGCTGCGCACCGAGGGCCTGCGCTCGGTCGCGGTCTACGGCGACCACCAGATGAACGACTCGCGGGTCGCCGTGATGACGGTCCGCGCCGCCGTGGACGCGGGTGCCGTGGTGCTCAACCACGCCGAGGTGACCGGTCTGCGCTTCACCGGCGGCCGGGTGACCGGTGCCGAGGTCCGCGACCGCCTGGACGGCAGCGAGTTCGGTGTGAACGCCCGCCTGGTGCTGAACGCGACCGGCCCGTGGGTCGACCACCTGCGCAAGATGGAGGACGCGGGCGCCGCGCCCAGCATCCGCCTGTCCAAGGGTGCGCACGTGGTGGTCAAGCGCCGCAGCCCGTGGCGTGCCGCGCTGACCATCCCGATCGACAAGTACCGCGTCTCCTTCGCCATCCCGTGGGAGGACCACGTCCTGCTGGGTACCACGGACGAGGAGTACACCGGTGACCCGCGTGACGTGCGCGCCACCGAGGCGGACATCGACCAGATCATGGGCGAGGCCTCGCACGCGATCCGCGACGAGCACCTCGACCGCGACCTGATCACCTACTCCTTCGCCGGTCTGCGTGTGCTCCCCGGCGGCCCGGGCGACACCGCCGCCGCCAAGCGCGAGACGGTCGTCACCGAGGGACGCGGCGGCATGCTGTCGGTCGCCGGCGGCAAGTGGACCACCTACCGGCACATCGGCCGCACCGTGCTGGAGAAGCTGGCGCACGTCTCCGGCACCGGCCTGGCGGACGACATGTCGCCGATCGCCCGCACCGTTCCGCTGCCGGGTGTCGGCACCCCGAACGCCGTCGCGCACCGCCTGCTGATCGACCGCGAGCCGGGCTCGCGGATGGACCCGCTGGTCGCCAAGCACCTGGCCAGCCACTACGGCACGCTCTCCTTCGAGATCGCGCGTCTGATCGCCGATAACCCCGAGCTGGGCGAGCCGATCCACGAGGACGGCCCGGACGTCTGGGCGCAGGTTGCCTACGCCGCCGACAGCGAGTGGGCGTACACCGCCGACGACGTGCTGCGCCGCCGCACCACCATGACGGTGCGCGGCCTGGACACCCCGGAGATCCGGGACCAGGTCGAGGCCTTCCTGTCGAAGCGCCGACAGGGCTGAACGCGGCAGGGCCGTATGCCCAGGGGCTCGGGCGCGGTGCTCTGAGCCACCAGTCGAAGGGCGGGTACCCGGAAGGTGGGTACCCGCCCTTCGGCGCGCCCGGGACGTTGTCGGATCGACACACGGTCACATGTCGGATGAGCCAGCTGCGGGATGTCGGATGGGCGGATACTCCGATGTCGGATGAGTGGACCGTCCGACGTCAGATCGACCGACCGTACGTCTTCAGACGAGTGGATCGTCCGACATCGGATGAACGGCCGGTCCGGCCTCGCCGGCCGAGCGGCACAGGTCCAACGGTCTGCTGTGATTGCCGCGCGGGGACGGTCGGTTCGGACCGCCGGGGCGGACGGCGCGAAGGTCCGCTCACCGGGCCGGCCTTGCGCCCCGTCGGGACGTCTCCGGCGGTGCGGCGCTAGACGACCAGGCTGAGCGGGAGGATCAAGGCGATGGCGACCACCGAGATCACTGTCTCCATGATCGACCAGGACTTCAGCGTCTGGCCGACGCTCATCCCGAAGTACTCCTTCACCAGCCAGAATCCGGCGTCGTTGACGTGCGACAGGAAGAGCGAGCCGGCGCCGATCGCGAGCACCAGCAGGGCCGCGTGGGTACTGGACATGCCGGCGGCCAGCGGCGCGACGATGCCGGCCGCGGTGATGGTGGCGACGGTGGCCGAGCCGGTGGCGAGGCGGATCAGTACGGCGATCAGCCAGCCGAGCAGCAGCGCCGAGATGTGCCACTTGCCGGACCAGGTGCTGACCACGTTGCCGACGCCGACGTCGATCAGGGTCTGCTTGAAGCCACCGCCCGCGCCGACGATGAAGACGATGCCCGCGATCGGGCCGAGCGACCTCTCGACGGTGCCTGCGATCCGGGCCTTGTCGAAGCCGGCGGCCTTGCCGAGGGTCAGCATGCCCAGCAGTACGGCTGCGAGCAGGGCGATCAACGGGGAGCCGACGAAGTCGACGAAGCGCTGGATGCCGGCCTTGGGGTCGTCGACCACCACGTCGGCGAGGGCCTTGCCGAGCATCAGCACGACGGGCAGCAGGATGGTGGCGAGCACCGCACCGAACCGCGGAGTGCGCTCGGGGCGCTCGTTCTCCCGCGGGGTGGTCTCGGCCGGGAGACTCAGCGGGCCGACCCAGCGCTCGGCGAGGCGGGAGAACAGCGGACCGGCGACGATCAGGGTCGGCACGGCGATCAGCAGGCCGAGCGCGAGGGTCACCCCGAGGTCGGCCTTGAGTGCGTCGACGGCGACCAGCGGACCCGGGTGCGGCGGCACCAGGCCGTGCAGCACGGAGAGTCCGGCCAGCGCCGGGATGCCGATCCGGATCACCGGGACGCTCGCCCCGTACGTGAGCGGCGCCCGTCGGGCGACCAGCAGCACGATCGGGACCAGCAGCACCACACCGACCTCGAAGAACAGCGGCAGCCCCAGCACGGCCGCGATCAGTGCCATCGCCCAGGGCAGCAGCCGCTTGCCGGAGCGGGCCAGCACGGTGTCGGCGATGATGTTCGCCCCGCCGGAGTCAGCGAGCAGCTTGCCGAGCATCGCGCCCAGGCCGATCAGCAGGCCGACGCTGCTCACGGTGGCGCCGAAGCCGGTGACGAAGCTGGTGGTCAGCTTGTCGAAGGGCGCTCCGGCGACAGCGGCGAGCAACCCGGAGCCGAGCGTCAGCGCGAGGAAGGGGTGCAGCTTCAGCTTGGTGATCAGCAGCACGATCACACCGATGCTGAGCAGCACGGCTGCCAGGAGTTGGCCGTCACTGCCGGTGTGCGGCAGGGCCGGTGGGGCGGCCGCGAGGAGAGTGGGGGTCACGCGAGGTCTCCATTGACGGGCTCCAGCCGCCCGGGTCCGGGGCGTGCCGCCGCCCGGAGCGGCGGATGACCGGGGACGAGGGGGTGCGGGAGCGGAAGGCGTGCGAAGCGGGTCAAGAACGCCCGGGGGCGGGCGGGCGAGTCACAGCAGTTCCTCGGCCATCTCGACGAGTTGTGCGGGCGTGTGGGTGACGTCCAGTACCGCGCCGCGCTCGTCCGGCTGCAGCGGTTCGAGGGTGGCGTACTGGGAGTCGAGCAGTGAGGGTGGCATGAAGTGGCCGGTGCGGTGGGCGAGCCGGTCCTCGATCAGGCCGTGGCCGCCGCTGAGGTGCAGGAAGAAGGCGTCCGGGCAGTCGGTGCGCAGGATGTCGCGGTACTGCCGCTTGAGCGCCGAGCAGGTGACCACACCGCCGGTTCCCGCCTTGGCGCACTCGCCGAGCCAATCGGCGAGCGCGTGCAGCCAGGGCCTGCGGTCCTCGTCGTCCAGCGGGATGCCAGCCGTCATCTTGGCGATGTTGGCGGGCGGATGGAAGTCGTCGGCCTCGGCGTAGGGAAGGCCGAGCCGCTCGGCCAGCAGCCGGGCGACGGTGGTCTTCCCGACCCCGGAGACACCCATGACGACCACGATGGGCCGGGGGGTGGTCCGGTGCTGGTTCTCGACGCTGAGAGCCATGGGGTAGTGCTCCTGTTCTGCCTGCTCGGGTGCAACCATCACGCAAAGATATGACTTATTCAAGAGGCTGAAACTCAATCGTCATACTTTCTATGCCTGACGATCTACCGCCGGGGCTGCGCCCTCTACCCTGGACGGATGGACATCCAGGGCCTGCCCGGCCGCCTCCTCGCAGACCTCGGACCAGCCATCGCCTCCGGTGAGATCCCGGCCGGCACGGTGCTGCGCAGCGAGGAGCTGGAGGCCAGGTACGGCGTCTCCCGCACGGTGGTTCGCGAGGCGGTGCGGATCCTGGAGTCGATGCGGATGGTTGCGCCCAAGCGTCGGGTGGGCATCACCGTCCAGCCGAAGTCGGGCTGGGACGTGTTCGACCCGATGGTGATCCGCTGGCGGCTCGCCGGGGCGGACCGCTCGGCCCAGTTGCGTTCGCTCGGCTCGCTGCGGGTGGCGGTCGAGCCGGCCGCCGCAGGACTGGCGGCCCGTCACGCCACCGACGACCAGCGGCGCGAGCTGAGTGCGCTGGCCGTCGAGCTGACCGTCACCGCCCGTGCAGCCGATCTGAAGACCTTCCTGAAGCACGACATCGCCTTCCACGCGACCATCCTGAAAGCGTCCGGGAACGAGATGTTCGCGCATCTCGGCGACACCGTCGGCGCTGTGTTGACCGGCCGGACAGAGCATCAGCTGATGCCGCACCAGCCGAGACCGTACGCGGTTCGGCTGCATCGGGAGGTGGCGGACGCGATCTGCGCGGGCGACGCGGAGCTGGCCGAGCAGTCGATGCGCACGATCGTGGTGGGGGCGCTCGAGGAACTGGACGCCACCCTGGGCTGACCGTATCCGCCTGGTCGCCTGCCCGTTCTTGCCATGGTCCGGCGGTTTTCGGGCATGACCGGCGCGGAACGGGGCAAGGTGTCGCTCGGGTGGCGCACGGCGCGCCGTCGACAGGACGGCGCGTCATCCGTACCGGGGGCGTGTCCGCCCCCGCCGGGGGTGCGCCATTCTTGCTCGCGGCGCATCGCGTGCACGAGGGGCGCATCGTGGCGAGGAGTGCGCCAACTCGGTTCTCGGTCGCCGTTCGTCCGCGCCTTGGGGGTCTGGATGTCCGCTGCACGCCGTCGCCTACCGGACGAGGTACGGTCGGCCGCCGTTCGGGCCTGGATGAGTCTCTCGTGCACCCTGGTCACGCTGATGGTGGCGACGCTGGCCTCGTACGCGGGGAGTTGGCTGCTGGCGCCGGCGCTGCTGGCCACCGGCGTGGGTGTGTTCGCCACCGCTTGGTGCCTGTTGGAGATCTTCATCTCGCGTCAGATCGCGGCGCAGCGGATGAGCAGGCCCAACTCGGCCTCGCCGATGTCCGGAAGCCGCTACGCGAAGCGGCGCCCGGACAGGAGCCGGGCGCCGCTGCAGTACTGATCCGGGCGTCGGCCGTGGATCGCGCCGGGGCGCGGGGAACGGTCCGTTCGGTCGGGGGAGTTGGCCGCACGGATCCCCCGACCGAACGGACAGCGTGCCAGCGCGTTCACCGAAGTGCGCTGCGGCGGCGGATGGCTGACCGCCGCGCCCCTCACGGTAGGAGCAGTGCTGCACCTGGATCGCCCAACTGCGGTTCAGCCACCGATGGTTGGCCCCCTCAGTCGCTCAGCGCTTCAGCACGTAGCCATACTGGACCGGCCAGTCGGGGGTGACGCCGAGCCGCTGGGCCGCGTGGAGCGGCCAGTAGGGGTTGCGGAGGAGTTCGCGGCCGAGGGTGATCACGTCGGCCTTGCCGCTGGTGAGGATCTCCTCGGCCTGGACGGGGTCGGTGATCAGGCCGACCGCGCTGGTGGCCAGGCCGGTGGCCGCGCGCACCTGATCGGCGAACGGCACCTGGTAGCCGGGGCCGACCGGGATCCTGGCGTCGGGGACGAGCCCGCCGGAGGAGGCGTCGAGCAGGTCCACGCCGGCCGCCTGGAGTTCCTTGGCCAGCAGGACGGTCTCCTCGGGCGTCCAGCTCGGCCGGTCGTCGACCCAGTCCGTGGCGGAGACCCGGAAGACCACCGGCAGTTCCTCGGGCCACACGGCGCGGATCGCCGCGACGACCTCCAGCGCGAACCGGGCGCGCCCGGCGAAGTCGCCGCCGTAGCCGTCAGTGCGGTGATTGCTGAGCGGAGAGAGGAACTCGTGGATCAGGTAGCCGTGGGCGCCGTGGATCTCGGCCACTTGGAAGCCCGCCCCCAGCGCCCGCTTGGCGGCGTCGGCGAAGGCCTGGACCAGCTCCTGGATCTCGTCGACCGTCAGCTCGTGCGGCACCGGCCCGCCGGCGGAGAAACCGATCGGGGACGGGGCGACCGTCTGCCAGCCGAGCCCGTCCGCCGGGAGCGGCGCACCGCCTAGCCAGGGCCGGTCGTGCGAGGCCTTGCGCCCGGCGTGCGCCAGCTGGATGGCGGGCACCGAGCCGTGCTGCTTGACGAGTGCGGCGACCCGGGCGAGCTGCTCCTGCTGCCGGTCGTTCCACAGGCCCAGGTCGTAGGGTGTGATCCGCCCGTCGGGGCGCACTGCGGTGGCCTCGACCATCACCAGTCCGGCCCCGCCGGCCGCGCGGGTGGCCAGGTGTGCGAGGTGGAAGTCGGTGGCGACACCGGCCTCGGGCCCCTCGGGGGCGGCCGAGTACATGCACAGCGGTGCCAACCAGATCCGATTGGGGATGGTCAGCGATCGGAGGGTGATCGGCTCGAAGAGTGCACTCACGGCTGCTCCTAGGACGGACGCGCAGGGGTTCATGGAGACACTCGTACGATATCTCTCGTAGTACGACACCTGTCAAACTACTATTCCTCTCGTACTATCGAGGAGTGACCGAGACCATCGCAGCCACCGGAGACCAGGCCGTACTGCCGGAGCCCACCTGCGGGGAGATCCGCCTGGAGGCGGTGCTGCACGCCCTCGCGGACCCGGTACGGCTGCAGATCGTCACCGAACTGGCGGTCAACCGGCACGAGATGGCCTGCCAGGCGTTCGGCCTGCCGGTGAGCAAGTCGACCACCACCCACCACTTCAAGGTGCTGCGCGAGGCGGGCGTGATCCGCCAGTTCCGCAGGGGGACGGCCCGGATGAGCATGCTGCGCACGGAGGATCTGGAACCGCTCTTCCCCGGCCTGCTGGACGGCGTGCTGAACGCCGCGCTGGCCCAGCGGGCCCGCGTGGAGCAGTGTCCGGACGGCGGGGCGGTCGGAACGGGTCCCGGCGAAGCGGGGACGGCCCGGCGAGGCGGCCTGAACGGTCCCCGTAGCGCGCCCGAGGGCGTCAGCGCTTGCCGAGCGTGAAGAGCAGGATCATGAAGCCCGCCCAGATGTGGGTCGCCGCGATGTAGATCAGCGCCCTGGTCAGCATCGCCTTGCGGCGGCTCTTCTCCTCCGCCTTGGCGTCCGTCATCGGTGGGCTCCCTGGGGTTCGGCGGCCGCGCCGCCGCGCAGCTGGGCGAGCAGTGTGCCCTGGTCGGCGAGCAGGGCGGTGAGGATTCGGCGTGCGGCGCCGAGCAGCTCCGCCACGTCGGGGGTGCTCAGCTCGTACACCACGGTGTTTCCCTCGCGGGTCGCGGTGACCAGCTGGGTGCGGCGCAGCACGGCGAGCTGTTGGGAGAGGCTGGATGCTTCGATGTCGATCTCGGTGAGGAGTTCGCGAACCGGCCGCGGGCCGTCCTGGAGGAGTTCGAGAACGCGGATCCGGACCGGGTGACCGAGGGTGCGGAAGAACTCCGCCTTGGCCTGGTACAGCGGTACCGGCATGCTCAGTCCTCGTCCCCTACGTCGTCGTCCGGCTCGTGCGGAACCGTGATGCTGTGGCGGGCGGCGATGCGGAGCAGCCCGGTGATCCGGCCCCGGTACGCATCGATCCCGTCCTCGTCCCCGGCCTCGCGGGCTGCCGCGAGGTCCAGCCTCGCCTGGGCGAGCTGGTCGCGCAGTTCCTCGGCGAACACGTCGGTCACGCGTACAGGATCTATGAATGTGAAGAATTCTTCAAGCCGATCGCCGGCCTCCTGACCGCCGCTCCGGACACCGCTTCCCGCCCACCGGAGCGGCGGCACCCCAGTCCCGCCCGAGTCGCGCAGCAGCAGGGGCGTGGAGCGCCGTGAACGGCTCTCCATGCCCCTGTCGCTGCAACTCCTCACCGCTGGGAAGTCGTTCAGACGGTCGCCGGCTCCGCGGGCCGCTTGAACATCCGGGTCGCGGTGATCTCGCCGTGAATGGTGGGGCCCTCCGGGTCCTGGGGGGCCGGGAGGCCGGGGCGGAGGTGCTCCTCGACGGAGATGTACTTGAGGCCGGCCCGCAGGTCGGCGTCGTTGCGCAGGCGGATGACCAGCGGGAACTCGGCCAGCGCCGTGGTGTCGAACAGACCGGTGGTGTAGATCAGCTGGACGCCCAGGGCGTCGGCCACCGCGCGCTGGAGCTCCAGCAGGTAGGTGGCGTTGGCCCGGCCGATCGGGTTGTCCAGGAAGAGCGTTCCGGCGTGCCGGAGCTGGGACTGGCCGCGGTCGTTGGCCCGCAGCGCGGCCATCGTGCAGTAGAGCGCGATGGCGGCGGTGAGCAGCTGGCCGCCGGAGAACACGTCCGACATCTGGCCGACGCCGACGCGTTCGGCGCGCAGTACCGCGTCCGGCTTGAGGATCTCGACGCTGACGCCCTTCGGACCGATGGCGGCGGCGACTCCGCGCAGCAGCAGGGACATTCCGTCCCGGCGCAGGTCGGAGTTCTTCTTGACGGCGGCGCGGGTTGCCTCGTCGATGACCTCGCCGAGGCGTTCGACCAGCACGGCGTGGTCCGGGTCCTCGAAGCGGATCCGCAGGAACTCCTGGCCGGACCACTCCCCCAGGCCGTCGGGCAGCCGGGACAGGCGCTGGGCGGCGCGCAGGGTGGCCAGCGAGCTCTCCACCAGGCCGCGCAGGCGGTCCACGATGGAGCCCCGGTTGCGTTCCAGCTGCGCCAACTCGTCGCTGAGGACGCGCAGTCGGGGTGCGAAGGCGGCGGCCCATGCGGCCGCGTGGTCGGGCAGCGTGGCGGCCGGGAGTTCGCGGATCTGCTGGCGGGCGGGGGTGCGCACGGCCTCGTAGCGAGCGGCGTTGGCGTGCCGGATCAGGGCGTCGGCGGCGTCGCGGACGGCGAGTTCGGCGGCGCTCAGCTCGGTGGCGGCGGCGCGCAGGCTGCGACGGGTCTCGGTGGCGGCGCTGCGGGCCTCGGCGAGGCCGCCGAGGTACGGGTCCGAACTCTGCTCCGTCTCCTCGGGGTTGTCGCGCAGGCCGTCGCGGAGCCCGGCCGCAGCCTCGTCGAAGTCGGCGGCGGCGCTCTGGGCGGCGTCCAGGGTGCGCTGGAGGTCGGCGTACTCGAGGCGGGCCGTCTCCACCTGCTCGCGGCGCTCGGCCAGCAGCGAGGTGGCGGTGCGCAGCAGGGTCTGGGCGTGCTCGGGGTCGGTGGGGACCAGGTCCTCGGGCAGTTCGGTGTGGCACTCGGCGCCGTCGGCGGGGGCGGAGCGCTCGACCTCGCCGCGCAGGCGGCCGAGTTGCTCGCTGGCGGTGGCGGACCGGGCCTCGATGGTGGCGACCAGCCCCTCGGCCCGCGCGGCGGCGGCCTGGCGGGCGGGGCCGTCGGCGCCGTCGGGGCTGGAGAGCAGTTCCTCGGCGCGGGTGCGGACCTTGTTGGTGAGGCGGTCGAGCTCGGCGGCGGCCGCGGCCTCGTCGCCTTCGGCGCGGGCCTGTTCGGCACGCAGGTCGGCGCCGACACCGACCTTCTCGTAGAGCTGGGAGGCGGCTCGGTAGGCCTCGCGCAGGGCGGGCAGCGAGGCGGGGGCCTCGTCGGGTTCGATGATCTCCGTGCCGGCGGAGATCTCGGCGCGTTCGGCGCGCAGGGTGCGGGCGGTGCGGCGGGCGTCGTCGGCGGCGCGCTGAGCGGCGCGGCGGTCCTCGTCGCAGGTGCGGGCGCGCTCGGCGCAGGCGGCCTGGCGGCGGTCGCACTCGGCGGCGTCCTCGGTGAGTTCGCGGCGGCGGCGGGCCCAGTTGGCGCGTTCGCGCAGCCGGAAGGCGAGTCCGGCCAGAGCGTCGGCGCGGCGACGGGCACGCTGGGCACTCTCCCGGTGGTCCTCGTGGATGGCGGCGGCCGCGGCGTGGTCGGTCTCGGCCTCGGCGTGCTCGGCACGCAGGGTGGCGAGTTCGGCGGCGGCGCTCTCGGCGGCGAGGGCAGCGGCCTGGACGGCTTCGGCGAGTTCGGCGAGGGTGCCGGGCGGGCAGCTGGCGTGCCAGGAGGCGAGGCGGGCGGCGAGGGCGCGGTCGTGGCCGAGCCGGGCCGCGAGTTCGCGGATGTGCTCCTCGCGAGCCATGGCGCGGGCGCGCAGTTCGCGGCGCTCGCCGTCGGCGGCGTTCTCGTCGTGCATGGCCGGGTTCGGTGGCACCAGGAAGAAGGCGGGCTCGTCGGTGATCGGGGCGATCAGCGAGGCGGCGGTGCCGACGGCGACGGTGGAACGCGGCAGCAGGGCGGCGTTGCCCAGGGCCTCGCGGGCGCGGTCGAGCGAGTTGGGGTCGGTGACGACCACGCCGTCGACCAGTTCGGGCCGGGCGGCGAGAATCGCCTCGTGGTCGGCCGGGTCGACGGACTGGGCCAGGTAGCGCCAGCCGGGCAGCGCGGGCACGCCGTGCTCACCGAGGTACTCCACGGTGGCGAGCACGTCGGGGCCCGGCGGCAGCAGCCCGCCGTCGCCGAGCGCGGCCAGGATGCGGGAGTCCTCGGCGGCAGCCGTGCGGAGGTCGAAGAGGGTCCGCTCGGCGGTGGCGATGGCCTGGTCGAGTTGCTCGCGCAGGTCGTCGGCGTTGACGTCGAGGACGGCGGGGGTGAGGAAGCCCTCGCCCTCCTCGGCGCCCTCCTGGTACGGCGTCAGGGAGAGCAGGTCGGCGAGGCGCTCCTCGGCGGCGAGCAGCGCGGCGGTCCGCTGCTCGCCGCCCAGGGCGCGGCGGGCGGCGGTGTGCGCGTCGGCGGCCCGGGCGGCGGCGAGTTCGGCCTTGGCGGCCAGGGCCGAGGTCTCCCGGACCCGGGCGGCGGTCTGCTCGGCGGCGGCCCGGGCCTGCTCCAGTGCGCTGGTGGCGGCCTTCTCGGCGTCGGCCGCGAACAGGGCGGCTCGGGCCGGGTCCGGCTCGTCGGCGTCCGCGTCGATCCAGCCGGCCTCGACGGCGGCCTGGGTCTCCTGCTCGACCTCGGCGAGGCGCTGGCGCAGGTGCTCGTCCTCGCTGCGGGCCTTCTGTGCGGCAGTGGCGGCGGCGGTGGCCTCGGCCTGCGCGGCGGCGCCGTCGGACTGCAGCTCCTCGGCGCGCAGCTCCTCCTGGTCGGCGCGGGTCTCGGCGGCGACGGCGGCGCTCTCCAGCGCCCGGGCCAGCGCACCGGCGGCCTTGGCGCGGGCGGCGAGCGCCGGGGCGGCGTCCAGCTCGGCCTCGCGGATCGCAGCGGCGACCCGGGCCACCCGGTCGGCGGCCGCGCGGTGGCGCAGCACCGCCTCGGCGGCCTGCCAGGCGGAGTGCAGCGTACGGGCGTCGGTCAGCTCGCGGCGCAGCGCGGCGGCCTCGGCGGTCGCGGCGGCGAGCCCGAGGGTGGCGTGGCGGTGGGTCAGCTCCGCGACGATCAGGGAGTGCCGGGTGCGGTCGGCCTCGGCGGCGGTGACGGCGCTCGCGGCGGCCGCGACCTCGATGGCGAGGTCCTGGGCACGGTCGCGTTCGGCGGCGGCGCGGGTGGCGAGGGCATGGGCGAGTCGGCGGGTGCGGCGCTCGGCGGTGCGGTGCGTCTCGCGGACGCTCTCCCGGGCGGTGGTGCAGTCGACGATCCGCTGCAGCAGGTCGAGCGAGCCGGCGGTGAAGTCGCGTTCGGCGGTGAGTTCGGCGCGGCGGCCGAGCTTGGCGGCGAAGCCGTGGACCAGGTCGGCGAGGCCGTCGGTGTCGCGGGTGTCGGTGACGGCGCGCAGCAGCAGGTCGGTGAAGTCGGAGTCGTGCTTGACCGCGAAGAGGCCGGCGGCCTCACCCTCGTCGGCATTCATCTCGCGCTGGTAGCGGAAGAGTTCGGGGTCGAGGCCGAGTTCGCCGAGGTGCTCGGTCCAGCGGTCGTGGCCGTCCTCGAAGGTGAGGTCGAGGTACGGGTGCGCCTTGCCGGTCTCGGTGAGGGCGTCGCGGAAGCCCTTCATGGTGCGGCGGCGGCCACGGGCCCTCTGGTCGGCCAGGTTGATCCGCTCGGCGACCGGGAGCGAGTCCAGGGTCAGGCCGGGGCCGGGGCGGAAGGAGTACCAGAGCTCGGCGAACTTGCGCGGGTCGGAGGAGACCTGGCGGCCGCGCCACTCGCTGACCTTGCCGACCACGATCAGCTCGCCGGTGACGGTGTGCTGCCACTCCAGGGCGACGTGCCCGCAGTCGTCGGCGAGCAGGAACTTGCGCAGCACGCCGGAGCTGGCGCCGCCCAGGGTGTTTCGGTGGCCGGGCAGCATCACGGAGAAGATCAGCTTGAGCAGGACGGACTTACCGCCGCCGTTCTCCAGGAACAGCACGCCGGCGGGGGCGGGGCGGCGCTGCGGACCCTCCGGGTCCTCACCGAACAGGCCGATCTGCTGCGGCACGGGCTCGGGCACCGGTTCGCCGACACCGCGCAGGTCGAGCACCGTGTCGGCGTAGCGGGCGCCGGCCGGTCCGATCGAGTAGAGGCGGACCCGGTTGAGCTCGTACATGTGCGGCGGTTCTCCAGTGACGGGGGGTCGGGGTGGTCAGGGTCGGCGGGCGGTGGCGGTGGATCAGAGGGAGTGGAAGGGCAGGCCGGCGTCGGCGACCAGCTCCTCGCTGTCGTCCGCGGGCAGCAGGCTGGCGGTGCCGTCGCTGACGGCGACCACACCGAGTTCCAGCAGTTCGGCCATCGCGGCGCTGCCCGCCAGGTCGCGGACCTGGAGCTGGTAGCGCGCGGTGGTGCGGTAGGTGCCGCCGGAGTCGTCCGAGACCTTCTGCAGGAAGCCGGAGTCGACCAGGAAGAGCACCGCCTTGGAGACGATGCCGATGGTGGAGCCGGCCAGGCGGCGGGCGTCCTTGGTGGCACCCGTGGCGCTGCGGCGGGCCCACACCCGCCAGGCGGACTCCAGGCCCGGTGCGTCGCTGGCCGGGTCGGTGTTGGCGCCCGCGGCCTCGGCCTGCTGTTCGAGCCGTCGGCATGCCTGGCGGACGAAGGCGTCCACGCCGTTGACGCTGACCCGGCCGAGGTAGCCGTCGTCGGACAGGTCCTCCGGGCGTGGGAAGGCCATCGCGGCGATGGCCAGGTGGGCCAGGCCGTGCAGGAAGCGGTCGGTGGACTCGGCGGCGGCGCGGCGGGAGTAGTCGCCCATCCGGACCGCGAAGACGGACTCCTCGGCGGCGGCGACGGCCATGCCCGCGCGCGGGGACACCTCCAGCACCACCAGGCCCATGCCGGTCGCGACGGCGTCGGCGAGCCGGGCGAACGGCGGATCCTCCCGGTGCCGGCGGATCAGTTCGGCGTACTCCGCGTCCCGGGCCGGGAGCAGCTTCGCCTGCAGTCCGAAGGAGACCAGCCGCGCGGCATCGGCCACGTCGGCGGGCGTGATCGGCGCCGGGGCGGGCTCGGGGTCGGGCGCCCAGGTCGCGTCCGGGTGAGTGATCACGGGTGGTGCTCCTTGCGGATGGTACGAGGGAGGACTGGACGGCTTGCGGGGTTCTTCCGGCGCGCGGCCGGCCGGGGTACCGCCGGCGGAGGCTGACGGTGCGCCGATGGCTGACGGCGAGCCATCAGCTCGCGTCCTTGCGGTCGGCCGCCATGCCGGCGGCGTCCAGCAGGGCGCTGCCGACGATCAGGTCGGCGCCGCCGAACTCCGGGTCGTCCAGCCGGGTGCCGTCGTCGACCGCGAAGAGCAGGCGCTCCTCGCCCTGCCGGTAGGCCGTACCGACCGGCGGGCTAGCCGCGTGCACGGCCAACAGGGCGACCAGGTAAGGAAGTTCCGGATCCTGGCGGCGAGCCTCGGCGAGCAGGCCGGAGAGCCGGCGGGGGGCGTCGGCCGGGAGGTCGAGCAGCTCCAGCGCGGCCTCCAGCTGGGCCTCGGAGAAGCGGCTGTCGTCCGGGGTGGCGATCAGGTCGGGGTCGGGCAGCTCGGCGCCGAGGTGCTCGCGCTCGACGGGCGGGGTGAGCAGCAGGTCGACCAGGTCGGTGACGCGTACCGAGACCGGGGTGCGCAAGCCGATGCCGCGGGTGAAGAAGGCGTCCGTCGGCCGGGTGGCGTCGGCTACCGGCAGGCCGAGCAGCGGGGCGAACAGCTGGCCGTAGAGGTCGATGCCGCTGCGGGCGCTGGGCGCGGCGAAGGCCTGGCGGTCCTGCTCGGCACGGAACAGCGGGCCGGCCTCCAGCAGCCGGGTCTGCAGCTGGGTGTGGCGGCGGATGCAGTCCTTGACGATGTCGACCAGCTCGGCGGCACGGCGCTTGTGCTCCGACCCCTCGGCCTCGTCTCGGGCCTTGCGGATGTTGGTGAGGATCGCGTTCTCGTGCCGGTAGCGGTCGGCGATGTGGTCCAGGGCCTCGTCGATCAGGTCGGGAATGGCCTGCATCCAGTCCACCGCGCGGACGTTGCGCCGGGTGGCCTCCAGGGCGCGGCGCAGCGTCTCGGCGTACTGGACGGTGCGGTAGCGGGCCTGTTCGGCGGCGAGCTGGGCGTCGGCGAGGCGGCCGCGCCTGATCAGCACCTCCAGCTTGACCTCGGCGGCGATCTGAGCGGACGTCACGTCGGTGTCGAGCGCGCCGACCAGGACGTTGACCGCCTCGTCGGTGGTGCGCAGGTAGACGCCGCCGTCGGGGCCCGGCACCTCCTCGATCAGCTTGAAGTCGTAGTCGCGCCTGACGTACCCGCCGTCGGCGGCGAAGGTGCCGTAGACCATGCGGAAGCCGCGGTCGACGCTGCCGACGTTGATCAGCGACTCCAGCACCCAGCGGGCTACCCGCTCGTGCTCGGTGGCGGTGCGGGCGGGGTTCTGCGCGGCGACCCGGGGCAGCAGGCGGGCGAGCACGGTGTCGCGGTCGGCACCGGTGTCGAAGTCCATGTTCAGCGTGACCAGGTCGATCACGGCCAGGCCGATCTCGGCCATGGTGTACGAGCTGTACTCGCCAGCGAGGTTGACCTTGCGGCTGTCGAGGTCGTGCAGCGGGGCCGTGCAGGCCAGTGCCTTGAGCCGACGGGCGAGCCCTTCGTCGGCGGCCGGGCCCGGGGCTGGCCGGGCGGCTGCGGCGGGCGGCCGGAGCTCGGTCTCGGCGCTCTGATCTGCGATGGCGGTCACGGGGGACAAGATTAGAGGTTCGCACCGGCAAGGTCCGAAACGAGTCCGGCCATCCCGGACGCCGGGGACGCGAAAGGCGCCCACAGTGAAGTTGAACGCGTTCAATTCCAGGTCTACAGTCGGCTGCGGAGCGGCCGGACGATGTCCTCCGGCCGCCGCTCGGACAGGTTCGGACAGGTGGGGGCTTGGTATGGGAAACCTGGATGGTGCCGCGACGGCCGGCGAGCGGGTACTGCGCGGGGATGGCGGGGACGGCGGGCGCCGGGGCGGGGGTGGTGCGGCCGACTGCGGGGGTGCCGCAGCCGCGGGCAGTGCGGCCGGAGCCGGTGAGCTGCGCCGGATCAGGACCTGGCTGTGGATCTTCGTGGTCTGCCTGGTGCTGAGCGGGCTGACCGCCTTCCCGCTGCAGACCGAGTCACGCTGGCTGGCCGAGCTGATCGGCGGCTCACCGGTCGGCCACGCCTTCCCGGCGGCGACCGCCTGGGCGGAGCGGATCCGCGACGGGCTGGCCGACACCAACGCCCGCTACCCCTTCCTCGCCTACGGCACCGACTGGCTCGCCTTCGCGCACCTGGTGATCGCGGCGGCCTTCTGGGGACCGATCCAGAACCCGGTGCGCAACGTCTGGGTGGTCAGGTGGGCGGTGACCGCCTGCGCCGGGATCATTCCGCTGGCGCTGATCTGCGGCCCACTGCGCGGCATTCCGCTGGCATGGAGATTCGTCGATATGTCTTTCGGCGTGGTGGGCGTGGTGCCGCTGCTGATCGTGCTGCGCGCGATCCGGCGACTCGAGCGGGCGGCCACCACGGCGCCGGGTACCCCACTGACAGCCTGACCGCGCCCCGTCGGCAGCCCGGCCCCTGGGGTGCGGACCGCGGACGGGGCTCGGGGGACGGGGCGCGTGTCCGTCGACGGACGGCGAGTGGCGCCGCGGTGAGCCGGTGGGCCGCCCTCGTACCAGCTTCCGCACAGCGGAGCAGCCCGTGCACCTGGACGGCTATCCATCGGTTGGGGGAGCGCGCGAGGGCCCGTCGCACGCTCCGTCGCCGGGTCACACTCACCCCTGCCACCGGCCAGGCCCTACGATCAACCCGAACAGCGGGCGTGGGCAGACGCGGCAGCATGACGCGGGAGGCGGGCGTGGCGTGGCCGATGCGGTGATCGATCTCAATGCGGATCTCGGCGAGGGGTTCGGACGCTGGGACCTGACCGACGACGAGGCCCTGCTCTCCGTAGTCACCAGCGCCAACGTGGCCTGCGGTTTCCATGCCGGCGACCCCTCGATCATGCGCCGGGTCTGCGCGCTGGCCGCCGAGCGCGGGGTACGCATCGGCGCCCAAGTCTCCTACCGCGACCTCGCAGGTTTCGGCCGCCGGGCGATGGACGTACCGCCGGAGGAACTGGCCGACGAGATCGCCTACCAGATCGGCGCTCTCCAGGTCTTCGCCCGAGCGGCCGGTTCCCGGGTCTCGTACGTGAAGCCGCACGGCGCGCTCTACAACAAGGTGGTGGGCGATTCCGAGCAGGCCGAGGCGGTGGTGGCCGGGGTGCTGCGGGCGGGAGCGGTGTGCGACGGGCCGCTGCCCGTGCTCGGCCTCCCCGGGTCCCGGCTACTGGCGGTGGCCGAGGGCGTCGGACTGCCGGTGGTCGCCGAGGCGTTCGCCGACCGGGCGTACACCTGGGCGGGCACCCTGGTCCCGCGGCGCGACCCGGACGCCGTGGTGCACGACCCGGAGGCAGTGATCGCGCGCGCCGTCGGCATCGCCAGGGACGGCCTGATCACCGCCGTCGGCGGGGAACCCGTCGCCGTCGAGGCCCGTTCGCTCTGCGTGCACGGCGACACCCCGGGCGCGGCCCAACTCGCCTGGCGAGTACGCGGAGCGCTGGCCTCTGCCGGCGTACGGGTCGAACCGTTCGCCTGACACACCCCGGCACGGGCAACGGCGCGGGCTGACAGGCGGACAAGCGGACCAGCAGGGGTGGGCGACCGGTACGGGCACGGACACGGTACGGACGCGGGCACGGGCACGGGCACGGCCAGGAAGCGGCGGTTGGTGGCTATGGCGGGGGTAGCGGAACATGGCAGAAGGTTTGACGTTACGTCAGGTCGGCGAGGACGCACTGCTCGTGGAGGCCGACCGGATCGAGCGGGTGACCGCCCTGTACATCGAGCTGCTGGCCCGGCGGGACGAACTCCCGGAGATAGCCGAGATCGTGCCCGCCGCGCGCACCGTCCTGCTGGACGGCGTCACCGACCGCCCGCTACTGCTACGGAAGTTGGCCGAGTGGACGGTTCCGCTGCACCCGGCCGCCGAGGGCCCGCTGGTCGAGGTGCCGACGGTCTACGACGGCGCCGATCTGGCCGAGATCGCGGCGCGTTGGGGCGTCTCGCCTGAGGCGGCGGTGCGGATCCACAGCGAACCGGAGTACCGGGTGGCGTTCTGCGGCTTCGCCCCGGGCTTCGGCTATCTGACCGGTCTGCCCGAATGCTATGAACTGCCCCGCCGCGAGACCCCGCGCAGCTCCGTGCCGGCCGGATCGGTCGCGCTGGCAGGCTCGTTCACCGGGGTCTACCCGCACTCCTCCCCCGGCGGCTGGCAGCTCCTCGGCCGCACCACGCTGACGCTCTGGGACGTCCGGCGCGACCCTCCCGCCCTGCTCGCCCCGGGCGTCCGGGTACGGTTCGTCCCGGTTCCGGACACCCTGAGCGGCAGTCGCCTCCCACCGGCGGGCAGCCGGGCAACGAGCGGCCGGGCAACGGACCACCGATGAGCGGGCGCCCGTTGAGCGGCCGACCGCAGGCACCGGCAGGCCTGCTCCCGCCGACCAGCCACCCGACGGACCAGGAGGAGGCTCGTTGAACGGCCTGCTCGTCGTGCGCCCCGGCCCGCTGACAACGGTCCAGGACCTCGGGCGGCGTGGTGTGGCACACCTCGGCGTACCGCGCGGCGGCGCACTGGACGAGCCCGCCCTGCGGACGGCGAACCGGCTGGTCGGCAACCCGTCGGGCACGGCGGCTCTGGAGACCACCGTGGGCGGCGTCGCGGTGAAGGCCCTCTCCCCGCTGCTCGTCGCGGTTACCGGCGCGCCCGCACCCGTGCGGATGGACGGGCGTCCGACCGCGTGGGGTGCGCCGGTCGCGGTACCGGCGGGGGCGGTGGTCGAGGTCGGGCCCGCCACGTACGGCGTGCGCAGCTATCTGGCGGTGGCCGGCGGGCTCGCGGTGTCCGAGGTGTTCGGCAGCCGCTCGACCGATCTGCTGTCCGGGCTCGGCCCCGCACCGCTGGCGGCCGGCCAGGTGCTGCCGGTCGGACCGGCGGTCGGGCCCTACCCCGCGGTGGACGTGGCCCCGCTGCCCGCTCCCCCGGTCGAACTGGTGCTACGCCTGCGCCCGGGCCCGAGGGCCGACTGGTTCACCGCCGAGGCGCTCGCGGGGCTGGCGCGCGCCCGCTACCGGGTGGCGACGGCCAGCAACCGGATCGCGCTGCGCACGGAGGGACCGGCGCTGGCCAGAACCCGCGAGGACGAACTCCCCAGCGAGGGAGTGATGTTGGGGTCGGTACAGGTCCCGCCGAACGGCCTTCCGGTGATCTTCCTCGCCGACCACCCGACCACCGGTGGCTACCCGGTGATCGGTGTCGTCCCGGCCACCGACCTCGCCGCAGCCGCCCAGGCCCGCCCCGGCACCCCGCTGCGGTTCGCCCCGCTGCGCGGCCCCCGGGTCCGGCCCGGCACCTGAGACGAGGGCGGGCAAGCCCCAGGGCCGGCAAGAGAGCAGCACCACGGGCTCCTGCCAGCAGTCGAAGCGGTTCAACGGCCTGCCGCGATGTGGTCAGGTGCTGCGCCGGGGAGGTGCCCGGTGGGCCGCACACCGTCGCCGGTGCCTGCGGCCGGGCCGGTCGGAGGCCGCGGCCCGCCGTCGCCCCGCCGCCCGAGCCGCGTCCGGCGGCCGGGCTACTCCCCCAACTCGGCGAGCCGACGCTCCAGTTCGGCCCGCTCGACCGCGTTGCCGGTCAGCGACAGTGCGTGCTGGTAGGCCCGGGCCGCGCCCTCGCGGTCTCCGACCTGCCGCAGCAGCTCGGCGTGGGCCGCGTGCAGCGGCTGGTAGCGCGCCAGCCGGGAGTCGTCGAGCAGCGGTGCGAGCACCTCCAGGCCGGCCGAGGGGCCGGCCGCCCGGGCGAGCGCGACCGCGCGGTTGACCTCGATCACCGGTGAGGGTGACAGGCGGCCGAGTGCCAGGTACAGCCCGGCGATTCGCGCCCAATCGGTCTGCTCGGCTCTGGGTGCCTCGACGTGCAGCGCGGCGATCGCGGCCTGCAACTGGTACGGGCCCGGGCGGCGCAGCGCCATCGCGGCGTCGAGCGTGCCGAGCCCCTCCCGGATCCGGCCCCGGTCCCACCGGGACCGGTCCTGCCGGTCCAGCGGGACGTAGCGGCCGTCGGCGTCGAGCCTGGCGTCGCGGCGGGCGTCGTGCAGCAGCATCAGCGCCAGCAGACCGCGCACCTCGGCGTCCTCGGGCATCAGGGCAGCGAGCAGCCGCCCCAGCCGGATCGCCTCACCGCACAGCTCGCCCCGGACCAACCGGTCGCCCTCCGCCGCTCCGTACCCCTCGTTGAATATCAGGTACACCACGGACAGCACGCCCTCCAGCCGCCCGGGCAGCGCCGCACCGCTCGGCACCCGGTACGGGATGCCGGCTTCGGCGATCTTGCGTTTGGCCCGTACCAGTCGCTGGGCCATCGTGGTCTCGGAGACCAGGAAGGCCCGGGCGATCTCCCCGGTGCTCAGGCCGCCGAGCGTCTTCAGTGTCAGCGCCACCCGGGCGGGCATCGCGAGGGCGGGGTGGCAGCAGGTGAAGATCAACCGCAGTCGGTCGTCGACGACCTCACCGCCCTCGTCGGCTCCGTGTTCCGGGCGGTGCTCCTGGGCGTCGAGGCGCGCGAGCTCGGCCAGCCGTGCGGCGCGGTCGGCGATAGCCCGTTCGCGCCGCAGCCGGTCGATCGCCTTGCGGCGCGCGGTCACGGTGATCCACGCTCCCGGATTGGCCGGGATGCCGTCCTCGGACCAGGCGGCGAGCGCGGCCGCGAACGCGTCCTGAACGGCGTCCTCGGCGAGCTGGAAGTCGCCGAGGTGCCGGATCAACGTGGCCAGCACCGCACCCTGTTCGGCGCGGAAGGTGCGTTCGACGGCGGCGGCCGGACCAGCCGGTGCCACAGGCTCTGCGGCCGGCCGCCACGCGTCGTTCGAGCTCACGCCCTATCCCACTCCTGTCCTGCCGCGGCCGCCTAGGCCTGGCCCCAGACCGGCCGCACCTCGACCGAACCATAGCTGCTGCTCGGCATCCGCGCGGCCCATTCCAGTGCGACGTCGAGATCGGGCGCCTCGATCAGGAAGTAGCCGGCCAGGTACTCCTTGGTCTCCGCGAACGGCCCGTCGGTCAGCTGGGTCTCACCGCCCCGCACCCGGACGGTCGTCGCCGCGTCAGGTCCGGCGAGTCCGTCGTTGGCGAGGAACAGTCCGGCCTCCTTGAGGTCCTGGTCGTACCGCATCCATCGGGCGTGCTGCTCCCGCATCTCCTCGGGCGCGGGGCCGCCCTTGGTCGGCAGATAGTTCAGCAGCATGTACTTGGGCATCGTGACTCCTCGGTCGGTATCGGCCTGGTCGGTATCGGCCGCTCGTTCGGCGGCCTCATCCAGGACGACGCCGCAGGTCCGCCGGATTCGACACCCCCGGAGAAGTTTTTTTCGGATTCTCGGAAATCCGATGGCCTTCGGACGCCGATCCGGTGGCCGGGGCCGCTCCGGCTCCGGTCACCGGGCAAGCCGGTGGCTGGGCCGACCGCGGCGGCACCGAGGTCGGACGACACGGCCCGCACGCTACCGAGCCCACTTGCCGGACCGTGTTCCGACAGGCCGTGCGTCGGTCCGGCGCCACCCGATCGCGCCGCGCGCCGACCTCTGGCGGTCATCCGGGACCGGGAGGTCCTCGCCACCGTCGTAGCGGATCCCGTCGAACCGCTCCGGCACCCGCGGATCGCCTCGGTCCGCGGCATCGAGTCAGCGCGGTCCGACCCCTCCAGCGGGCACCACATCCACCGGGAGCCGGTCAGTTCCTCCGGAGCGCCGCGAGGAACGCGTCAGGCATTTCGAGACTCAGGCGCAACTCCCGCAGCCGCACCGGGAACTGGACCGCGTATCCGCGTACCGCGGGGTCGATTCCCAGCCGGACCAGCCCCCTCGACGAGCCGTTGACCAGCCAGTGACCGGCGAAGCCGTGCACGCCCCAACCGGTGACCCAGCCGCTGTCCGGTCCGGCTGATCGGATCGCGTCCAACGGGATCCGCGCGCGAAAGGCCCAGCCGATCCGCACCGTGACCGCGCCGTCCCCGACCCGGACACCCGCCCGGCGCCGCCCGAGACCGACCATGGTGGCCAACGGGAGGAACCAGCTGTCGTAGCGCAGTGGGAACTCGGAGATCGTCACCCTGCCAGCCTCGCACAACACCGGGCCACAGAACGGCAGTTCGAGCCGTCCTGACGCTCTGTTGACGCGCGCGACCGCTTCAACGCCTCCCGGCAGGCGCGATCCGAGCCGGACTCGCGGCCCGGGGCGCCCGGCTCGGACCTACGTCGCTCTGCGGCGCACCCGGCTTGCCGCGCGCCTCAGTTCCCGGCAGCGCGGCGGCGCCACCAGACCATGCCGCCGACGGCCGCGGCCAGCACCACCACCACCGTGATGACCACGGGAACACTGCTGGAGGACGAGCCGCTGCCGGATGCCTTCGCCGTGGCCGAGGCGGAGGCGGGCGCCGCAGCGGACGCGGACGCGGAAACAGGAGCGGACGCGCCAGTCGAGGCGCCAGCCGAACCGGCGGTGGTGGCCGGGGCGGTGGCGGTCGGCGTGGCGGGCACAGCCGACGGGTCGGCCGGCAGCGGGGTGGCTCCGGGGGCTGCGGCCGCCAACTTGAGTACGGGCGCCGGATGTTCCGGGGTGGCCCCGCCCTGCGGGAGTTCGATCCAGCGGTCGACGTGGCCGTCCGTGTAGGTCACCAGCGACTTGAACACCAGCTCCTTGGCGTCCGGCAGCTGCCGCACCTTGATCTTGTAGCCGGCGGCCTTCGACGGCGCCAGCGCGGGGCCGGCGACGGTGTAGCCGTCGGCGGAGGGCGTGAGCATCCACCCCTGCGGTCCTTCGGTGAGCGTCACGTCCCCGGGCGCGATACCTGCCGGCAGTGCGACGCGGATCTGGCTGATGCCCGCCGTGTCCGACTCGCCCTCCGCATTGAACGAGACGACCGCGCCGACGGCGAGCGCCTGGGCCCCGTCCGACTCGACCTCGACATGCGCCGACGCGGGGCCCGTCAGTGCGAGCACACCGGCCAGGGCGGCGATCGGAGTGACGACACGGGCCAGGACCCGGGAACGGGAACGGGAACGGTTCATGAGGACAGCTGCTCCAGGAGGCACGGGGCTCGGGTACGGGACGGAGCCCATGGACGGCCGCGGACGGATCGGCCGGACAGCCCCGCCATCATGCCCCACCCGGTGCCGTACCGGGTACAGGGCCTCCACGCGCCGTCGGCGCTCCCGAACCACCGTCGATCTGGCCTCCGGACGCCCGCGCACACCCGCACACTCCCCAGTGTGCCCCGGTGCGCCCACCGCGCGCTGCCGCACGCCCCCGGCGTACGCCTCCGTACGATCCCGTCAGGTACGGTCCCGCGCGGTCAGCCGCCCGCGAACCGCGGCGTGGACCTCGGCCTCCTCGGCCGGGTCGGCGGCGAGGCGGCGCAGGCGCTCCAGCACCCGGACGTCACCGGTGGTGGTGACGTGACGGGCGGCGAGTTCGCGGGTGGACTCCTCGCAGTCCCAGAGGCACTCGACGGCGATACCCCGGGCGAAGTGCGGGTCGGTCACGGCGAGGGCCTGGGCCGCTCGGCCGCGCAGCTCGGAGGAGGCCGCCTCACCGTAGATGTGGCGCAGGGCGGGTACGGCGTGCGCGGCGGCCAGCCGCCCCGCTCCGTCGACCAGGGCGCCGAGCCCGGCACCGGTCACCCCGCGGACCGAGAGCCAACGGCGCAGCGCGGCGACCACCAGCGGGCCGTCGCAGGGTTCCCCGGTGTCGGCCAGCAGTTGCACGGCCGCCTCACCGAGGACGCTGTCGGCGCCACCGTTGTCCGGATCCGCCCAGCGGCGGGCGTGGCCCAGGACCTCGGGGCCGCGCATCCGCTTGACCAGTTCCAGTGCGGCGCAGACGATCCGCTCGTCGATGTCTGCGGCGGCGGTCTCGATCAGGGCGGCCGCCCCGGGATCCTGCTGGTCGACCAGATAACGCAGGGCGGCGATCCGGGCGCCGGGGGCGCCGTCGAGGGCGGCCTCCAGCACGGCGTCGTGGTCCTCCGGGCGGCGGACCACGGCGGCGAGGCAGCGGGCGGCCGCCGCGGCCCTGCGGGCCAGCGCTCCGCCTTCCGGAGGTTCGCCGGTCACCGCGGCCGCGCCCGGCTCCGACCGGTCGGCCCAGGCGAGCACGTCGGCGGTGCTCCAGCCCGGAGTGACACCGCTGCGGTTGAGCTGGCGCTGCCAGAGGTCGAACGGGGACTGCTCGCTCGCAGCGGCGACCCGCGGGTAGTGGGCGGCCCACAGCCGCCACGGCCTCGGTTCGTACGCGGAGCGGATCGCGGCACGCAGCTCGGCCTCGCCGCGCTCGTCCTCCGGGAAGCGGGCCAGCACGGCGGGTGCGAGCGAGAGCAGCGAGCGGTCGTCGTCGCGCAGCGCCAGCTCGTCCAGGGCCCAGGCCCAGTTGGCGCCGACGGCGGTGTAGCCGCGCAGCAGGTCGAGGGCGTCGCGGCGCCCGTAGGCGGCGAGGTGGCCGAGCACCGCGAGGGCGAGGCCGGTGCGACCCTCGTCCTGGTCGAAGACGTCGGCGGGGTCGTGCAGATGCTGCTCGAGGCCGGTGAGCGGAGCCTCCAGCTCCATGTACAGCCGGGCGTAGTAGAGGGAGCGGTTCTCGACCTGCCAATCGGCACGCGGGTCGCAGGTGACACATTCCTCAAGGGCGGCGAGCGCCTCGGCACGGTCGGCTGCCAGCGCATGCAGCTGCCCGTCACCGCGGCCCCGCTGGAGGAGGCCGAGGAGGCTGGCGCTGGGCGCTATCACTGGCTCGAACATGAGGTCAGCATCCGTTGCGGCGGTCGTCGTGGGCAACGGGATTTCCGTCGCCGGGGGTTAACTGGTCGGTCGTGCAAGGGCGCCCCGGGCGCCGGAATCACCGAAGGTTACCGCCTGGGCGCTCCTTACGCACACAGGACCGAGCAGGACTACCCGCGGTCCGACGCCGGAACACCGGAAGCGGTCCATCCGCACCGATCCCACCCGGAACGGTACCGAAATCTTCCGACGACGCACCCTGTTCGCACACAACTCCAGATATCGAAGCGGCGCGGCAGCGACTGGATCAAGCCACTACCGCGCCTCCACCGGAATACCGCCCGCGGACCCTGTCAGATCGTGCGGGGCTTCGGCGGCATCACCGAATGGATCTCGTCCCGCAGCTCCGCCACCGCCGGGACGCCCTGGTACTTCGCCGACAGCCGGTACATCTCTCGCAGCCGGTCCCAGGTCCGCATCGAGGAGGTCTGGTTGATCGCCGCCAGCGCCATCTTGGCCTGCACCTGGGCCTCGTCCGGCTCGCCGGAGATCCAGTAGACCGAGGCGAGGGTGATCCGGTCCATCAGGGCGGAGCGCTCCCGGCCGCTCATGGCCCGCTTCTCGATCGCTCGGCGCGCGTGCAGCTCGGCCAACTTGGCCGCGCCCGGGTCGTGCTCGGCGAGCGTCCGGTAGACCAAGGCCTGCATACCGTGCAGCTCGGCCTCGTCGAAGAGCAGCATCCAGCTCGGTGCCGGGTCGTCGGCCGGCTGGACGAAGAGCTTCTCGGCCTCGCCCAGCACCCTCCTGGTGGCCTCCGAGCGGCCGAGCGAGGCCTGGGCCCAGGCCTCGATGGTGCGCAGCATCGCCCTGGTCTGCGGCAGGGCGCGGTCACCGCTGCTGGCCTGGGCGAGCTGCATCAGCTCCAGGGCGTCGTCGGCCCGGCCGAGGTGCAGCATCTGGCGGGCCGCACGGGAGACCGCCTCTCCTGCCCGGGGACGGTCCCCGGCCTCCCGGGCGGCCTGGGCTGCGATCACGAAGTACCGCTGCGCGGTGGGTTCGAGGCCCACGTCGTGCGACATCCAGCCGGCCAGCACCGAGAGGTTGGCGGCGACCGTCCACAGCCGCTGCTTCACCCCGGGGTTCAGCTCGTGCGTCAGCAGGCCGCCCACCTCGTTCAACTGGCCGACCACCGCCTTGCGTTGGAGGCCGCCGCCGCGGGAGGCGTCCCAGGCCCGGAACACCTCGACCGAGAGCTCGAGCGCGGCCACCTCGTCGGCGCCGACCGGACCGGGTTCATAGACGTTCACCACAGGGTTGGCGCCGCCCTGGGCGATCACTTTCCGAGGCCCGGGACGTTCCGCCGCGTACGCCACGTCGGGGCCACTGAGCCAGTCGTACAGATTGTCGGCGATGACGGCACCGGCCGTGAGCGCGGCTGACGCCCCCACAAATCCGCGTCGGTTGAGCATGAGGTCCATTCCCGTGAACTCGGTGAGGACCGCGGCCGTCCGATCCGACTCCCAGGGTTCTGCCGACGGCGTCGTTCCGGACCTGGTTCGCCGGTGTCGTTCCAGACCGAGGTCCTCAGTGGTGACGACACGGCCGAGCCGCTCCGTGAACACGGCAGCCAGCAGTCTCGGCACGGGATCGCGCGGGATCTCCCCCTGCTCGATCCAGCGCCGGACCCGCGAGGTGTCGGTGGACAGCTGCTGCTGGCCCATGGCCGCACCCCGCCGGTTGACCAGCCTGGCCAATTCGCCCTTGGACCAGCCGGTCAGGGCGAAGAGGTCGGCGAGTCTGGCGTTCGGCTCCTTGCTCACGTGAAGCCCCCAGGTTCCTCGGCTGGCTTCGACACTAGTAGCTGTGTCATGTGCCACGCGACCATTCGCCATGCTTCGCCAGGGTCCGCCACATGGTGTACCAGTGGCGATCGGGTGTCAGGTAGGAGTGCGCCACCTCGACTCCGGGTCAAGGCGGCCGAGGCCCGGTCAGCACACCAGCTGACCGGTCGTCGGCGACCTCTCCCGTGGCCTCGTCGGAAGGGGTGGCGCGGCCGGGTGGCGCGCAGGCGCCGGGCACGGCCACGGCGGCTGCGGCCTCCGCACTTCCCCAGGGTGCGGACGGCCCGCCACCGCCGCCGCGGGCTCCCACAGCCGTACCGTCCGTGCCCGGCGCCTGCGTTCCACCCCGGAAGACCGGTCGGCAGTCGGGTGCATGGACGCCACGCGTCCGACTGCCGACCGGTCGGAGCCCTGACGGCGCGCCAGGACCCGCGCCACCGGGGCAGTCCGTACACGTCAGGGCGTCGGCTCTCACCGGCAGGGGCCACCGATCGGCCAGGAAGGGACTCTCACCACCCCATGTACTCCTCAGCCACCAGCGGCACCACCCAGACCCGCACCGCGCTGCGTCCCCCCAACGCAGCGGCCGGCGGCCGGCCCGCGCAGGGCCCGGTTCCGCGTGGTGCCGAACTCCGCGACCCGCGTGTACTGGCGGGCCGCGGCCCGGTCGGACAGGTCCCGCTCCGTCCGGCCGACCAGCTGGCCGGGCGCCCCGGTGCCGACCGGCTGCTGCGCGGCCGGCACCTGGACCCTTCGGTGGACCGGGTCGACCCGGCCGCCCTGCAGACGCCGGCCGTGCGGGCGGTGCTGGCCAACATCTCGCGGATATGTCCCGCCTTCCTCCCCCGCCAGGTGCTCCGGGAGGGCAGCCAGCACATCCTGATCGCCGGCACCATCGGCCGGGCCCCCGTGGTCGCCAAGTGCGTGTCGCCGCAGGCCCTGCGCAGTGAGCAGCACGTCCAGCTGGTCGAACGCTTCCACCACGAGGTGGCGGTCTACCGGGCCTTCGTCCGGCACCGTCCGCCGGTCCGGCTGCCGCGGCTGGTCGCGGCCGACCACGACCGCTGCGTCCTGGTGCTGGAGCGGGTCCCGGGCCGTCCGGCCTCGCGGGAGCGGCACCCGGTCAACGCGCCGACCCCCGGCGAGGTGCGCGCGGTGCTCGGCGCGGTCCGGACGCTCAACCTGTGGCGCCCGCCGATGGACGTCTTCGGCAAGCCGCTCGACTACCAGCTGGAGGTCGCCAGGTTCCACTCGGTCGGGCAGCTGACCGACCGCGACGCGGGCGACCTGCGCCAGCTGCTGCACGGGGTCCAGCACACCTCCTGGCAGCTCTGCCATGGTGACGCGCTCCTCGGCAACATCCTGCTGGCGCCGTCGGGTCCGGTCCTGCTCGACTGGGAGCAGGCCGGCTGGTACCTGCCCGGGTACGACCTCGCCGTGCTGTGGAGCGTCCTCTCCGGGGACACCGCCGCCCGCCGCCAGATCAGCCAACTCGCCCAGTCCGGCGGGACGGTGGCGCGGGACGCATTCCTGGTGAACCTGGTGCTGGTGCTGATGCGGGAGATCCGGCTGCACGACGTGCCGGGCGCGGGCGAGGAGCAGCGCATCATGATCCGGCGGCTGTACGACGACGCCGCGCTCGCCCGTCGGGCGGTCCGTGCGGCGGTCGGTACTCGCTGAACCTCCCTCCCGGGCGTACCGGGAGGGCAGGCACTCCGGGCGCGTGGGGAGGGCAACTGCCCTTCAGGCGAGTGGGGTTGCTTTCCGGGGCGCGGGGCTCTGATCGGTCAGCCCCGCGCTCCCGGGCGGCGCGACCGGCTTCGGGACTGTTTCGGCTTGCGGCCTTCGGCTCTGCGCCGGGTCCTGCGCCCCCGGCGGGATCGCCCTTCCGTACGCCCCCGGAAAGCAACTTCGCGCCCCGGATGGTCTGCGCGCCTCTCGGATGCCTCAGTGCGCCCGGCGCGTGCCGCGTTCCAGAGCGACGCACCCGAGCGCGTCGAGCACCACTTCCTCGGCCGGGAAGTAGACCCGGCCGCTGAGGATGTCGCGCAGATGGCGCTCCAGCGGGTGGCGGCGGCTGAGTCCGGGATTCCCGGCGAGCGCGACGGCCTGCTGAACGGCTGTGGTGGCGGTGCGGTTGACGGTCAGCTGGGCCGCGGCGGCGCGGTTCACGGCCGTCGGCTCGCCCCGGTCGACCCCGGCGGCCAGACCGCTCACCAGTTCCTCGGCGGCAATCAGCGAGCTCTCCATCTCGCCGAGCGCGGTCCGGTAGCGGGGCAGGTTCGCGAGGGAGTGCCCTTCCCCCGGTCTCCGAGGCCCGGAAACCGGGGGAAGCTCCGTCAGGTTGGCGGGGGGCTTCCGGTCGAGGAAGCGGACCAGCCAGCCCTGCGCCGCACGCGCCACGCCCAGGAGGACGGCGGACAGCGCGAGGTCGCGCCAGGCCAGGTCGAGCCGCTCGGCCGCGAGAACGGCCTCCGAACGCGGTCCGCCCGCCTCGGCCAGCCCGACGGCGGCCTCGACCGGCACCCGCACCCCGTCGAACAGCACGTCGTGCCCGGCGCTGGCACGCAGCCCGAGCTGGTCCCAGACCGGGTCGATCTCGATACCCTCGGCGTCACCGCGGACCAGGAACAGACCGGTCCGCGGAGCCGGTTCGTCGGTCCTGGCCCATACCGCCATCCAGGCCAGTGCCTCGGACCCGGCGCAGTACGTCTTCCGACCGTGCAGCACCCAGCTCCCGTCGGCCGCCCGCCGGGCCACCGTGGCGGGCAGGCCCAATCCGCCGCCGGGCTCGGTGCGCAGGGTGTCGACCAGCGCGGGCCCGCGCCGGGACTCAGCCAGCAGCTTGCGGTAGACCGGGGCAGGCCAGCGGGGCGCTCTGGCCTGCTCGGCGTGCTGGAGCAGGGTGAAGGCTGCGAGCACCGCCACCGAGGCGTCGCCGCGCCCGAGTTGGCCCAGCACCCGGACGGTGTCGGCGAGCGTTCCGCCCGGGCCGCCGTACCGCGGGGCCAGCGTCAGGGTGAGCAGCCCGGCCTCGTGCAGGGCTTCGACGCCCTGGTACGGGAAGGTGGCGTCCCGGTCGTGCTCCTCGGCGCGGGCGGCGAGCAGGTCGACCACCCGGGGCAGCCGGGCGAGGGCCTCGGCGACAGTTGACGGGACGTCGGTCGGAAGATCGGCGGAGCGGGTGGTCATGGTGCTGTGGCCTCCAGGGCGGCAGCGTGAACCTCAGCAGACTTCGATGGCACACCGGCCGGCGTGCGATTTCGGACGCGGCGCCCCGAAACATGGCAGCCCGGCCGATCGGTTCGGCCGGGCACGCGCCGCCTGCGGAACGGAAGGTTCCCCCTCAGCGGCTTCGACACGCCGCGCTCGCGGTTCGCCGCAGGTCGAGACGGCTGCGACGGGTCAGCGGCGGGCGACGACACGACATGCTGGTGACTGTACGAAGCGTTGATCGAAGCCGTCAAGCACGCCCGGGAGGCGGCGGAGCGCCCGCCCGGGCCGACCCCCGCCGCAGCGGTGTCGGGGGCGGATCAGCCCTGCTGGAACATCTCCGCGGGCAGCGGCTTCAGCAGCTGGTAGAGATCGTCCGAAATCGGCCGGTCCCAGGAGGCGATGGTGACCTGGACGCCGTCGCTGCGCCCGAACTGGGCGCAGAACACCCGCTCCTCGCTGACCTTGACCTTCTTCACGATCAGCAGGTCGTCCCCGAGCATGACCGGGAAGTCCTCGGCCGAGACGAACTCGACCGGCTCGTCGTTCTCCAGTGCCTCGAGCAGCTGATGGACCTCGAACGGGACTCCGTCGGCCGCGTCCCTGGCCGGAGAGCCCTCCGGCAGGTTGCCGATGAACATCGCCGGACCGCGGCCGCCGAACAGGTCGTACCGCAGGAAGATGCCCTGGCAGGAGCCGTCGGGGGCGCTCATCATCATGGCGCCGAAGTGGCCGGGCCAGTCTCCCGGGTCCATCGCGAGCACGTCGAAGTCCGGTCCTGCGGGCGAGCCGGAGCGACGGCGGAGAAATGACATGCCACCCATCGTACGTGCCTGTCAGCTGCCGCTTCACGGGGTGGGTGGGGGCGCGGCCGAGATCCACGCTCAGAGACCAATGTTGACTCTGAGCAACCACCCGGGCTACGTTCGGTTCTGCACGGCAGCCGCTGTGGAGTCGATCCACCGGGGGGCGGCATGTCGCGGCGCGCCCGCATGCGCGTTCCCTCGCTGTGCACATGCCGTACGACACACACCAGAACCGCCGGATCACTTCCAGCTGTCCACAGACCACCAACAGCAACGCACAACACCAGAAGCCAGGTTCGCGGGGCCCCAGGCCCGTCGCACTCGCGGACCTGCCCGGGACACCGCCGCGTGGGGGCGTGCGGATCCTGGGCACCGGTTCCACCGCCCGAGTCGCTCTTGGGCTGCTGGAGCCACGCCTCCCGGCGACTGCCGGCCTCTTCGGAGGTCGGGACCGGCCGACGCACCCGGGTGCGTTCGGGGATTCACCTACGGGAGGTGCTCGGCACTCGTGCCGGGCTGTACAGCAGGCGCCGTGTTCGGCCGCGTGGGGGCGGCCGTCACGGCGTCTGTTGTCTTTTCCTACTGTGAGCCGTTGCTTGTCCAGCAGTCAACGAGTTTTCGGCCGCCAGATTTATTCTCAGCCTCCGACGGGCAGCCGGCGATTCCCCCGCGGGCGCGCCCCGGACGGGTCGACCCGATCTCTCCAACTCCGCTGGGACGGAGCGGATCTGACATCTCCTCAGTCGACCTTCCGATCCGGCTGGCGGCCCTGGCCAAGTCGGTTCCTGAGCGGAACGGTCCGGTTCCGGTCGGATCGGCTCGATCCTCACCGGGACCGGAGCGTTCCGGACCGGTTGGTCCTGATCAGGTGAGGTCGAACTCGCCGTCCCTGGCTCCGAGTACGAAGGCGCGCCACTCCGCCGGCGTGAAGACGAGCACTGGCCCTTCCGGCTGCCGGCCGTCCCGCATCGCGATGTACCCCTCGACGAAGGCGATCTGCACATCGCCCACACCTTGGCTGCTTGAGAGCCACTCGGCGTCGGTGAGATCCAACTTCGGCTTCCGGCCGCCCTCCAGGGTCCCCGTGCCGCCGTTCTCCACGCTCGTCCCGCTAGTGGCCACCGCTGTGCTCCTCCCGACAAGTTCCGAAGCCCCAGGGTAGCCACGCCCGGCCCGCGCGGAAGGCCCTGTGTCCAGGTCTCCTCCGACCGGGGCCAGTCGACCGGTTCCGGCCGTGGCGGGGCGGGGACTGTGCTATCGGATGACACGGCCCCGGTTCACCCCGGCGGACGCGCCGGGCTGCGAGAGTGTTGGTCGCACGCCCCCATCACCTCGCCCTCGCTCCACCACCCTCAGGTCCCTCCCCGCTCACCGGCCCTACCAGGCCCGCCCGCCACTCCTGCCACCCACCTGCCGGCCCGTTGGCGAGCCGTACCACCCAAGCCCGCCGGCCCCTCCCCTACCAGCCCCTTCTCGCCCACCGACCCCACCAGCACCGCCCACCAGCCCTGACCCGCCCACCAGCCAGGCCCATTCCACGCCCCAGGCCGACAGGAGCAGCCGATGGACCGCCGGGACGCCCCCCAGGCCGACGTCATCCCGATCTCTTCCGCGCCGTCCGCGCCGCACGCCGAGACCCCGGCCGCGCGGCCGGGTCGGCCGACGGGACACGGCCGGGTCGGTGTGGTGCTGGTGTCGCACAGCGCCGAACTCGCCGCCGCCGCCGGCGCGCTGGCGGTGGCCCTGGCGCACAGCGAGGACCCGGCCCCGGTCGCCACCACCGGTGGCAGCCTGGGTGACGGCCCCGGCACCAGCGCGGTACTGATCGCCGCGGCCGCCCGCCGGGTCGACCAGGGCCACGGCGTCGCCGTCCTCTCCGACCTGGGCAGTGCGGTCACCACCGTCCTCGCCGTACTGGCCGAGGCGGACGAGCACGGGCTGCCCTTCCCGGTCCGCTTCGCCAATGCCCCGTTCGTCGAGGGCGCGGTCGCCGCGGTGGCCACCGCCACGGCCGGCGGCGACCTCTCGGCGGTCCTGGACGCGGCCGAGGAGATGTACCGCCAGCACAAGCTCTGAACGCCCCGCCGACGGCCACCGCCCGGAGCAACCGCTGGGCGTCCTGGAACCGGAGCAACCGCTAGGCGCCCGCGAAGCGGAAGGCGGTCGCGCCGTCGAAGGCCAGGGCGATGTCGATCCTGCGCCGGGTGTACTCGTCGAGCTCGGGCAGGGCGTCCAGCCGGAACCAGCCGACCTCGGTGGACTCGTCGTCGTTCACCCGCGCCTCGCCCGACACCGGACGGCAGCGGAAGGTCAGGTCCAGGTACTGGGCCTGGTCCCCGTTCGGGTACTGCTGCAGCTCGGAGACCGTCACCGAGGTGAGCGCCTCCGGCAGCACCGTCACTCCGGTCTCCTCGAGGCACTCCCGCACCATCGCGTCGGCGGGCTCCTCCCCCGGGTCGAGGATGCCGCCGATCAGCGCCCAGCGGCCGGTGTCGGACCTGAGGTTGAGCAGCAGCCGGTCCTGCTCGTCGACGACCACCGCGGTGACGGCGGAGAGCCAGAGCGGCCGGGTGCCGACGAAGGAACGGAGATCGGCGAGGAATGGAGGGATGGCCATGGGCAGACCTTACGCGCCGGGCGCTCCCCCGAACTCACCGAGAGCCCGCTGACGCCCCATCCGCCTCCTGCGCAACAGGTGCCTCCCGCAACCACGGGACGGCCAGGAGGCACGACTCAGGGCCCGGTGCTCCGGAACAGGGCCAGCGCCACCCGGGTGAGCAGCAGCACGCCTGCCGCCAGGCAGCCGGCCACCGCCATCGCCCAGGCCGGTCCGTCGCTCTCGGGGACCAGCACCGCCACCACGATCCCGGCAGCGACGCAGGCCGCGCCGACCGCACTGATCAGCAGTTGGTGCCGCTCCACGGCGCAGCCGCCGACCAGCCGCGCGAGACGGCCGCCCGGCTGCTCACGTTGGGTCTCGCCCATGGCACCCACGGTATACCCGAGCGGCTCGGCCCACCCGGTCCGTTCGGCCCGGCGGTCCACCGCTGGGGCGGCAGCGCGCCCCTGCCGGCGCCCCGTCGGAGTCCGGCGCGGTCCGACCCCAGCCCTGCCGGAGCCCGGCGCGTCCAGCGCGGCCGGAGCCCGGCGCGTCCAGCGCGGCCGCGAGTGCCGCCACGCGCCCCCGTATGAGCCCCGATGAGCTGCAGCGCGCCCCTTGAGCGTCCCTCGCACCGCCGTAAAAATCCATTGGCCGCCGTACAACCATCCGCGGGCCCGAGTGGTCTCCATTACATCGACCGAGCCACACCACCGATCCGACCCACCCGCCCGCTTCAACCGCGTCAGCCAGACCACTGCATCAGCTGGACCATCCAGGACCGTCCCCGGCGAGGGTTGGGAGTCCCCCCGTCGCGGGCCGGAGATCTCGGGTGCGGAGCCGCCGCGCCCTGGTGCCGGAGGCCTTGTGACGGCGCTCCGGCGGCGCCACCACGCCGCATCGGCGACCGAGGGGGACCTGTGCCGTATCCCGAATCCACCACCGTCAGCACCCGCCCCGGCGGCCCATCGCCGGCCGTCCTCCCCGCCGCTCCCCAGCCCGAGCGGGACCGGGGTGGCTGGCTGCGCTTCTCCCCCGTCCAGCCGTTCTTCCGGGCCCGCGCGGCGCAGCGCCTGGCCGTGCTCGCGTACCACGGGGTGACCGATCCGCGTTCCTTCGGCGCCCAGCTGGACCGGCTGCGCCGGCTCGCGACGCCGGTCTCGCTGCAGGCCGTGGAGCGGGCGATCTCCGAGGGCCGGCCACTGCCGCCGCGCAGTGTGCTGATCACCTTCGACGATGCCGACCGTACGGTGCTGACGCACGCGCTGCCGGCGCTCGCGGCGCGGCGGATCCCGGCGGCGGCCTTCGTGATCGCCGAGCTGATCGGCACCGACCGCCCGTTCTGGTGGCACGAGGCCGCGTTCCTGGCCCAGCACGGCGGTCAGGCGCGTTCGCTGTCGACCAGCGGCCGTCCCGACCAGTTGCTGGCGCGGCTGAAGGCGCTGCCCGATCCGGACCGCCGGCGGACACTGCACGAGCTGCGGGTCAGTGCCAGGCGCCGTCCGCCCGGCCAGGAGCAGCTCGCTCCGGAGGATCTGCGGGCGCTTCGGGCGGCGAAGGTCGCGATCGGCAACCACACCATGGGCCACCCGTGTCTGAGCCGGTGCGACGACGCGACGGTCGCCGCCGAGATCGTGGGCGCGCACCGGTCGCTCACCCAGTGGCTGGGCGAGCCGCCGACGGCCTTCGCCTACCCCAACGGCGGGTACGAGCCCCGGGCGGACTCGGTGCTGCGCGGGCTCGGCTACCGGTTGGGTTTCCTCTCCGACCACCGGCTCGGCCCCCGGCTGCCGGTCCATCCGCTGCGGATCAGCCGGCTGCAGGTGGACTCGACGACCTCGACCCGCCGGTTCGACACCATCCTCTCGGGGCTCGAACCGGCGGTGCAGCGCTGGCGCAGGCACCCCGACGGGGAGTGACCCGGGGCCCGCGGGCCGGGTCGCGCCGGGCGCGCCGGCCGGGAGCAAGTGCTCGGCCGAGCTCGGGACGGGTGCTCAGCCCGCGGCCGGGACGGGGGCGACCAGTGCCCGGCCCTGGGCGTAGTTCGAGGCGGCGGCGGGCAGCTCGGTGACGCGGCCGCTGTGCAGGACGGTGAGGGTGCCACCGCCGGTGGTGGACGCGGCGGAACCGATCCGCCGCAGGACCTGGGCGGCGACCGCGACGGCGGAGCCGAAGCAGACCGGTCCCGGGGCGCCCTGGCCGACGGCGGCCCGGATCCGGTCCTCGACCAGTTCGTAATGGGTGCAGCCGAGCACGATGGTGTCGGTGCCGGCGGGGGTGCGCGCGGCGGCGTTCGCGATGGCGGCGTCGATGGCGGCGTCGTCCCCGTGCTCGATGGCATCGGCCAGTCCGGGGCAGGCGATCTCGGTGATCTCCTCGGCTGCTCCGCCGAACTCCTCGATCAGCCGGCGCTGGTACGGGCTGCCGGTGGTGGAGGGAGTGGCCCAGATCGCGACCCGGCCGCCACCCGCGGCGGCCGGCTTGATCGCCGGTACGGTGCCGATCACCGGCAGGTCCGGCTCCAGTTCGACCCGCAGTGCCTCCAGGGCGCGTACCGAGGCGGTGTTGCAGGCGACCACCAGGGCGTCCGGGCGCTGTGCGGCGGCGGCCCGCGCGCAGGCGAGGGCGTGCGCCGTGACGTCCTCCGGTGTGCGCGGGCCCCAAGGCATGGTGTCGGGGGCGGAGGAGAGCACCAGGTCCGCGTCGGGCCGCAGGTGTCGCACGGCTGCCGCGGCGGCGAGCAGGCCGATTCCGGAGTCCATCAGTGCGATCTTCACAGGGCACGACTCTACTGGACTCCGCGCCGAGGCTTCGGGGAACGCCTCTGACCCACCGTCCGTCCCCGACGGCCCGGGCCTTCGGCAGGCCGACGCCGGAGCGGCACCTGGCCGCATCGGGCCCAGGACTCCCGGGTGCGCGCCACACCGAGAACGCGATCGCCGGTTGGGGGTGGGCGGGCGCCACCCGTGGGGCAGACTGCCGGGGTGACCGTACTGCGCTGGCTGTCGGTGGTGTCCCTGCTCGGTTGGCTCTATCTGGCCGCCGGCCACGGCAGGTTCTGGCGGACGGATCAGCGGCTGCCACCGCGCCGGCCGCCCGGCCGCCGGCCCGAGGTGGCGATCGTCGTCCCGGCACGCGACGAGGCGGAGGTGCTGCCGCTGAGCCTGCCGAGTCTGCTGGCGCAGAAGTACCCGGGCCGGGCGCGGGTGATCCTGGTGGACGACCACAGTGACGACGGCACGGGCGCGCTCGCCCGGCACCTCGCGGAGACCGGCGGACTGCCGCTGACCGTCACCACACCTCCCCCGCTGCCGTCCGGTTGGACCGGCAAGCTCTGGGCACTGCGGCACGGTGTCGAACTCGCCGGTCAGGTCGACTACCTACTGCTCACCGACGCGGACATCGCCCACGGTCCGGACTCGGTCGCCGACCTGGTCGCCGCCGCCGAGAGCAACGGGCTGGACCTGGTCTCGCAGATGGCCGGGCTGCGGGTCGCCACCGGCTGGGAGCGGCTGATCGTCCCGGCGTTCGTGTACTTCTTCGCGCAGCTGTACCCGTTCCGCTGGAGCAACCGTCCCGGGGCCCGGACGGCAGCGGCGGCGGGCGGCTGTTCGCTGGTCCGGCGGGAGGCGCTGGAGCGGGCGGGCGGGATCGCGGCGATCCGGGGCGCCGTGATCGACGACGTGTCGCTGGCCCGCGCGGTGAAGTCCACCGGCGGCCGCACCTGGCTGGGGCTGGCCGACCAGGTGGACAGCGTCCGCCCGTACCCGCGACTGGCCCAGCTGTGGCGGATGGTCTCGCGCAGCGCGTACACCCAGCTGCGGCACTCGCCCCTGCTGCTGGCCGGCACGGTGGCCGGGCTCGGACTGGTCTACCTGCTACCGCCGGCGGCGCTGCTGACCGGCCTGTCCACCGGGCGGGCCGGCCTCGCCGCGACCGGCGGGGCGGCCTGGGCGCTGATGGCGGGCACCTTCCTGCCGATGCTGCGCTACTACCGGCAGCCCGCCTGGTCCGCGCTGTTGCTCCCGTTCACGGCCCTGCTCTACCTGATGATGACGGTGGACTCGGCGGTCCAGCACTGGCGCGGCCGGGGCGCGGCATGGAAGGGCCGGACGTACCGGTGAGAGCGGTGCCGACGACGGGCGGCGCCGCTCCGGGAGCCGGGCGGAACGCGGTTCGACGAAACTCGGTTCACAACCGGGCCGTGTCGGCGCAGACTTTCCCGATGGACCGTCATCTGATCTCCCGTATCGCGCACGCCGAACACCCCATCGCGGCGCCGCTCTCCGACGAGTCGGTGCGAGGGCTGCTGGACCGCGTCCTCGGTGCCGGTGCCCGGCGCATGCTGGATCTCGGCTGCGGGGAGGGCGCCTGGCTGCTGCGCGCCCTGGCCGCGCGGCCGGAGCTGCACGCCGTCGGCGTGGACCTGGACGCCCGAGGCCTGGCCCGGGCCCAGCAGGCGGCCGCTGTGCTCGGGGTGTCGCAGCGGATCGGGCTGCACCACCGGGACGCCCGCGAGTTCAACCATCCGGAGCTCTTCGACGCGGTGCTGTGCGTGGGTTCGACGCACGCCTTCGGCGGTCTGCTGCCGACGCTCACGGCGATCGACCGGCAGCTGGCGCCGGGCGGCGTGGCGCTGGTCGGCGAGGGGTTCTGGGAGCGGGAGCCGACCGAGGCCGCACTGGCGGGCCTGGGCGGAGCGTCCGCCACGGACTACGACGACCTGGCGACCACCGTCGACCGGGTCACGGCCGCCGGGTGGACGCCGGTGTACGGGCATGTCAGCAGCCGGTCCGAGTGGGACGACTACGAGTTCTGCTGGACCGGCTCGCTCGCGGCCTGGGCGCTGGACCACCCCGAGGCCCCGGACAGCGCGGAGGCGGCGGCGGTGGCCGCCGAGCACCGCGCGGAGTGGCTCGGCGGCTACCGGGGCACGTTCGGGTTCGTCACCCTGGCGCTGCGGCGGACGGCCGACCCGGGCACGGGCGGTACCGGCACCGCCCGCTAGCCGGGGGCGCGGCGCTCAGGACCGGGCGATCAGGTCGTCCAGGACCTCCGGCATCCGCTCCACGCCGCCCGCGCGGCTCGGGGAGGTACGGAAGCGGCCGCCCCGCACCATGACGGTCGGCACCTCCTTCACCTCGTACCTGACCAGCAGGTCGGACGCACCCCTGGTGGCCCGGTCGACCTCCGGCGAGCGGTAGGCCGCGCGGAACGCCCGGGCGTCGAGGCCCTGACGCCGCGCCCAGTCGGCGGCCTGCTCCTCACCGGCCAGGTCCTCGCCCTGGTCCCGCACGGCGCGGAAGGCGGCGAGCTGCAGGCGGTCCACCTCGCCGAGCTTCTCCAGGGTGTAGTACAGCCGGGCGTGCGCCAGCTGGGCCCGCTCGTCGGGCCCGCCGGACCAGACTGCGGGGACCCGGCGCAGCGTCACGTCCCCGTGGTGCCGGTCAGCCCACTGCTCCAGTGGCTGCTCCAGCTGGTAGGAGTGCGGGCAGCCGTACCAGAAGAACTCGACGGCCTCCCGGCGCTCCACGGCCCGGACCGGTCGCGGGTGGTCGAGGTGGGCGAACTGGGCTCCGTCGTGCGGGACTTCGGGGGCGGCGGCGGCGGAGGGGCCGGTGAGCAGTCCACCGGCGAGGGCGAGCAGGGCGGCGGTGCGCAGCAGAGGGTTCATGGACGTCACCCTGCCAGTCACGGAGAGCGACCGGCCAGCCACCGGTCGGGGCGTTGAGGGTCATTCACCTGATCAGAGCAGTTTGAAAGCGCCTCGGCCCGCATGTCCGTCCAGCTCCGCACGGCGGCTCCCCGGCAGTACCCGCCTCCGGGGCCGTGGCGGCAGTGCGGCACCTGACGCCCTCACTCCCGCGGCGCGGCCTCCCACCCGGTCGCCCCTGGGGCCGGGACCCTCGTTCGAAGCCGGGACAGAGTTGCGACGGTTAGCCAGTTCAGGTGAACTCAGCTGGACCACAAGGGTGTTGGATCGGCAGGATCGTCAGCCGGGCCCGTCGGCCCCGCTCCCCTGCCCGCCCCGAGTTTGGAGTTCCCGGTGTTCAAGGGTTTCCGCAGCTTCCTGCTGCGCGGAAACGTCGTCGACCTGGCCGTCGGCATCGTCATCGGTGCAGCCTTCACCGCCGTCGTCACCGGGTTCGTCACGGCCTTCCTCACCCCGCTGGTCGGAGTCGCGACCGGTGCCGTGGGCGACTTCAGCCAGAACCACTTCTCGGTCGCGGGGACCACCTTCCCGTACGGCGCCTTCCTGAACGCGCTGATCAGCTTTGTGCTGATCGCCACCGTGATCTACTTCTTCGTGGTGGTGCCGGTCGGCCGGCTGCAGGACCGCTTCTACCCGGCGAAGGACGTCCCCGTCGCCAAGACCGACTGCCCCGCGTGTCTGAGCTCGGTCCCGGTCGCCGCCACCCGCTGTGCGCACTGCACCTCGGAGCTCGCCGGTCAGCCCGGAGTGCCGGCCCAGACGGCGCAGAACCGCTGACCTCGGCGCACGTCTGTTGACGAGCGCTCAGCCCCCGGCATCCGCGCCCTGTGACCAGGGTACGGGCGCCGGGGGCTTGCCGACGACCTCCGCACGCCCTCGGTTCGCGACCAGCACACTGGATTACGTCCGGAAGGTGGCGTTCGTCCGCTGTTCGACTGTCCATCAGACGACGGATTGGCCGAATCTGAACCAGCAAAATGTCGGATCTAAGCAAGTTCGAGCGGTTTGTGCGAGCGAAGACTCTGTAAACACTCGAACTCCTGGGCCTTCCAGTCTCCTCAGCAGGCACAGTTGGGCTTACGGTATGCCCCATGACCTCGCCCCGCTCCTACGACGGAGTCGGCTACCCCTCTCCGTCCTTCTCCTCCGGCACGCCCATCTACGACAGCCTCGTCGCAGAGCGCGGGGTGCCGCAGATCGCCCCGATCAACGTGCCGGCGGCACTGCCGCCCGCCCTCCCGTCCGGCTATGCCTCGACGTCCGGCTACGGCGCGTCCGGCTACGGCCCGGGCGCGCAGGGCTTCGGCGCCCCCGGCCTGCCCGCCCCGGCGATCCCGACTCCCGGTCTCCCGACTCCGGGCTTCGGGACCCAGGGCCTTGACGGCCCGACGGGCAACCTGCCCGCGCTGCCTCCGGCCCGCCTCGCGCTCGGCCCGGGCTCCGGTGGCAGCGGGCCCGCCACCGCGTACCTGCCCGCACAGGCGGCCCCGGTCCCGGCCGGGTACGCGGCCGCGCCGCAGCCGCCCGCACCCGGCTACGGCGGTGTGCAGCCGGTCCTGCCGTCGCAGCGGCCGGTGGTTCCCGTCCCCGCCCAGTCGTTCCAGCCGCAGGCCGGCCAGAGTCTCGGCGGTCAGAACGGCTTCGCGTCGGCCCCGCAGGGCTTCGGCGGGCAGCCCTCCGGCGGCCTGCCGGGCCAGGGCGGGCCGAACGGCCAGAGCTTCGGCGGGCAGGGCTTCGGCGGCCAGCCGTTCGGCGGCCAGGCGCAGCAGGGTTTCGCCGACCAGAGCCTCGGCGGGAACCAGTTCCGCCCCGCCGCGCCGGTCGCGCCCGTGCGGCCGGTCCAGCCGCAACGTCCGGCGCAGTACGGCGAGCAGCAGTACCAGCAGGGCCTGGGCCAGCAGTTCGCCAACCCGCAGGCCGGCCTGCAGGCCAACGCCTTCTGACCGGCCGCGCGCCCACCGAGTAGCACCCGGAGAACCACAGGACCCGGCGAACGAGGGCGCCGGGCCCGGCAGGGCAAGGGTCGTCCGCGAGGGCCGTCCCGATCGCAGCATGCCTGCGATGGGGACGGCCCTCGCACATATGCACTACTGATGCTGGCAGGATGTCGACATGCCACAGCTCACCGCACTTCACCTCCACCCGTTGAAGTCCGCCTACCGACTGAGCCCCGGGAGCGCCCGGGTCGAACCCTGGGGCCTGGCGGGCGACCGCCGGTGGATGCTGGTCGACGAACGGGGCAAGGCGTACACCCAGCGCGAGAACCCGGCCGTCGGCCGGTTCAAGGTGCTGCCCGGCGAGGACGGCTCGCTGACCGTGACCGGTCCGGACGGTGCCCACCTGGTGGTGGTCGCGCCGTCGGGCGCCGCGGGCGCCGAGCGGGTCAACGCGGACATCTTCGGCTCGGTCTTCGAGGCGGCGCCGGCGGGCGAGGAGGCGCAGCGGTGGTTCGGCGAGCGGCTCCCGGGTGTGCGGCTGCTGCACCTGGACGATCCGCGCAGCCGCGCGGTGAGCCCGGAGTACTCCGAGCCGGGCGAGACCGTGTCGATGGCCGACGGCTTCCCGCTGCTGCTCACCACCACGGCCTCGCTCGCCGCGCTGAACGAGCTGATCGCCGCCGAACACCCGGGGGACGAGGTCAATGGTGCGGCGCTCCCGATGGAGCGATTCCGCCCCAACCTGGTGGTCTCCGGCACCGAGGCATGGGCCGAGGACGGCTGGCGCCGGATCCGGGTCGGCGAGCTGACGTTCCGGGTGGTCAAGCCCTGCGGCCGGTGCGTGATCACCACCACCGACCAGGAGACCGGCGAGCGTTTCCATGAGCCGTTGCGGACGCTGGCCAAGTACCGCCGCTTCGGGAAGAGCCTGGTGTTCGGCCAGAACCTGATCCCGGACCGCCCGGAGGGCGTGTCGGGCGACCTGCTCGGCACCGTCCGGCTCGGTGACGAGGTCACCGTACTGGAGGAGGGTCCGCGTCCGGAGCCGGACCGGCGCTGACCGGAAGTGACCAGCGCTGACCGTGGCAGGCTGTGGCACCGGCACCCGGGGTCCGCTCGCTCGTTGTCCTCGGTGAGCGTCCGAGGGCCCGGGCCGGGCACGCTACCGTGGGCACGGGGCGGGCAGGTTCGATGAAGGTGGGATGACGGTTCGTCATGGGTGAGCACAGGGTCCGGGTCACGCAGGACAGCGCCTCTCGGTGGCGGCGGCGCGCCGGGGATTACCAGACGCTGGGCGAGGCGCTCGCGGTGGCCGAACCCGGGGACACCCTGACGATCCGTCCCGGCACCTTCCGGGAGGGCCTGGTGGTCGACAAGCCGGTCACCCTGGTCGCCGCCGAGGGCCCGGGCACCGTCCGGATCGACCCGCCCGGCGGGGTCGCGCTGCTGATCACGGCCGCCGTCACGGTGCGCGACCTGGTGGTCGAGGGCAGCGAACTCTCCGCCCCCGCCGTACTGGTGACCGGCCCGGAGGCCGCCGCCGAACTGGTCGGCTGCCGGGTGACGGCACGCTCCTCGGCCGGTGTCGAGGTCGCCGACCGGGCCCGCGCCGCCCTGCGCGGCTGCACCGTGCACAATCCCTCGGGCCTCGGCATGCGGGTGCGCGCGCAGGCCGCCGCCGTGATCGAGGACAGCGAGCTCGCCGAGGCCGGGCAGGCCGCGCTCGCCGTCCTCGGCGGCTCGAGCGCCACGCTGGACCGCTGCCGGCTGCACCACGCGAGCGGCGCCGGGCTGCTCCTCGCCGACCCGGGCAGCAGCGCCGAGCTGACCGGCTGCGAGGTCTACGAGATCCGGGGTAGCGGTGTGCAGGCGGAGGGCCAGGCGGTCGGCCGGCTCGTCGACTGCACCGTCCGCCGGGTCTCCGGCAACGGCCTCACCCTGGACACCGATGCCGAGCTCACCCTCACCGGCTGCCGGGTGCACGACCTGCCGGAGAACGCCGCCGACCTGCGCGGCCGCTCCCGGCTGGTGCTGGAGCACAGCACCGTCCGGGACTTCGGGCGGGGCGCGCTGTCCATCTGGGACCAGGGCACCCGTGCCGAGGCGCTCGCCACCGAGATCCACAGCAGTGACGGCGACTACCCCGCCGTCTGGGTCAGCGACGGCGCCGGGCTCACCCTGGTGGACTGCTCGCTGCACGACCTCCCCGACGCCCTGTTCGTACTGGACCGGGACTCGCGTGCGAGCGCCAAGGACTGCTCGTTCAGCCGGATCCGCAGTTCGGCCGTCTCGGTCAGCAGCGGCGCGACCGTCGACCTCTCCGACTGCCGGATCCAGGACGCCGGTACCGGCCTGTGGTTCCGCGACCACGGCAGCGGCGGGCGGCTGACCGGCTGCGAGATCTCCGAGGTGGCCACCGGTGTGATCGTCACCAAGGGCGCCGACCCCGAACTGCGCGAGTGCACCGTGCGGGAGAGCGAGGACGCCGCCGTGTACGTCTCGGCGCAGGGGCGCGGTGTCTTCGAGGACTGCCGGGTCTCACACGGCAGGGGCTTCGGTTTCCACATCATCGACGGCTGCCGCACCGTGCTGACCCGCTGCCGGGCGGAGCAGAACGGCCGGGCGGGCTTCGAGTTCTCCGAGCCCGGGCCGGTCGCCGAGGGGTGCGTCTCGGACGACGTGCCTTCGACTGCGGACGTCCCGGCGCCGCGCAGCGTGCCCCCGGTTGGGGCCGTCGGCCGGGCCGTGGCGCAGACCGCCCCCGTGCCACTGGCGTCGGCTGCCTCGGCCGCACGGATCGCGCCGATTCCCGACTGCCGCCCGGCCGGCGAGGCGCTGGCCGAACTCGACGCGCTGGTGGGCCTGGCCACCGTGAAGCAGGAGGTCCGCACGCTGATCGACCTGATCTCGGTCGGCCGGCGGCGTCAGCAGGCCGGGCTGAAGGCGCCCTCACTCCGCCGCCACCTGGTCTTCACCGGCTCCCCCGGCACCGGGAAGACCACCGTGGCCCGGCTCTACGGCGAGATCCTGGCCTCGCTCGGGGTGCTGCAGCGCGGTCATCTGGTCGAGGTGGCCCGGGTCGACCTGGTCGGTGAGCACATCGGCTCCACCGCGATCCGCACCCAGGCCGCCTTCGACCGGGCCAGGGGCGGGCTGCTCTTCATCGACGAGGCCTACTCGCTGGCGCCCGAGGACGGTGCCAGGGACTTCGGCCGGGAGGCGATCGACACCCTGGTCAAGCTGATGGAGGACCACCGGGACGAGGTGGTGGTGATCGTGGCCGGCTACACCGCCGAGATGGAGCGCTTCCTGTCCACCAACCCCGGTGTTTCCTCCCGGTTCTCCCGCACCGTCACCTTCCCCGACTACTCGGCGGACGAGCTGCTGCAGATCGCCCGGGCCCAGTGCGCCGAGCACGAGTACGCCCTGACCGAGGCCGCCGAGTCCGCCCTGCTGGACCACTTCGGCTCGCTGGAGCGCGGTCCCGGCTTCGGCAACGGCCGCACCGCCCGGCTGGTCTTCGAGACCATGGTGGAGCGCCATGCGATGCGGGTGGCCCAGCTCCCCGACCCGTCCACCGAGGAGCTCCAACTGCTGGTCCCGGCGGACCTGCCCGGCTGACGGGCGACCGGGCGGCTGGCTGGACCCGCTGCTCCACCGATCTGCCGACCCACCTGCCTGCGGTCCGCGTCCGACCCGGTGCACCTGCCGACCGGCCGACGGGCTGTCCGGGGCGTCTGCGAGGATGGCAGCGGACGAGCCAACGGGAGGTGTGGACACGTGGCCGACAACGGCAATCTGCTGGCCGAGCAGCGGCGCGCGCTGATCCTCGACGAGGTCCGGCGGCGCGGCGGCGTCCGGGTCAACGAGCTGACCCGGCAGCTGAACGTCTCCGACATGACGATCCGTCGGGATCTGGACGCGCTGGCCCGGAGCGGCGTGATCGAGAAGGTACACGGCGGCGCCGTGATGGTCGAGGAGGCCCGCACCCACGAGCCCGGCTTCGAGGCCAAGTCGGTCCTCGAACTCTCCGCCAAGGAGCAGATCGCGCAGGCCGCCGCCGAGTTGGTCACCCCCGGCAGCGCCATCGCGCTCTCCGGTGGCACCACCACCTATGCGCTGGCCCAGCACCTCACCGAGATCGAGCAGTTGACGGTGGTCACCAACTCAGTCCGGGTCGCCGACGTCTTCGACCGGGCGCAGCGCACGACCGGCGCCCCGGCCGCCACCGTGGTCCTCACCGGCGGCGTGCGCACCCCCTCGGACGCCCTGGTCGGCCCGATCGCCGACCGGGCCATCCGCTCCCTCCACTTCGACCTGCTCTTCCTCGGCACCCACGGCCTCTCCCCCGAGGCGGGCCTGACCACCCCCAACCTCGCCGAGGCGGAGACGAACCGGAACTTCATCGCCTCCGCCCGCCGCGTCATCGCCGTCGCCGACCACACCAAGTGGGGCATCGTCGGCCTCTCGACCTTCGCCGCCCTCGCCGAGGTCGACACCTGGGTGACGGACTCGGGCCTGCCCGCCGAGGCGGCGTCGGTGGCCCGCGAGCACGTACGGGAACTCGTCCTGGCTCAAGAAGGTAGAGCCGGCTGACCGGTTGAGGTACCGGGGCTGGACACTCCAGCCGTCGACAACGCGGGTTGGCGGAACGCCTGCGTCCGGTAGGTCTGTTGACGCTTCCCGACGGTGGTGCCGGGTCAGCCCAGCAGGCCGGTGCCGTTGAGGAAGGCTTCCAGTTCGTCCTGGTACGGGGCGATGTCGATGCCCTGGCCGGCCAGCCAGTCGTCGGAGTAGTACTTGTCGAGGTAGCGGTCGCCGGGGTCGCAGATCAGGGTGACCACGCTGCCGCGCCGACCGGAGGCGCGCATTTCGGCGACGATCCGCAGTGCGCTCCACAGGCCCGTACCGGTGGAGGCGCCGGCCTTCTTGCCGAGTTGGTGTTCCAGGACCCGGATGGCGGCGATCGAGGCGCCGTCGGGGACCTTCATCATCCGGTCGATGGCGCCGGGGACGAAGCTGGGTTCCATCCGGGGGCGGCCGATGCCCTCGATCCGGGAGCCGCGGTCGCAGGTGGCGGACGGGTCGTGGCTGACCCAGCCCTCGAAGAAGCAGGAGTTCTCCGGGTCGGCGACGCAGATCAGGGTGTCGTACTGCATGTAGTGGACGTAGCGGGCGATGGTGGCGGAGGTGCCGCCGGTGCCGGCGGTGGCGACGATCCAGGTGGGCTCGGGGTGGGGTTCCAGGCGAAGCTGGGCGAAGATCGACTCGGCGATGTTGTTGTTGCCGCGCCAGTCGGTGGCCCGCTCGGCGTAGGTGAACTGGTCCATGTAGTGGCCGCCGGTCTCCTCGGCGAGCCGGGCCGACACCTCGTACACCTCGGCCGGGTCGGCGACCAGGTGGCAGGTGCCGCCGTGGAACTCGATCAAGTCGATCTTGGCCTGGCTGGTGGTCTTGGCCATCACCGCGATGAACGGCACACCGATCAGCTTGGCGAAGTACGCCTCCGAGACGGCGGTCGAACCGCTGGACGCCTCGATCACGGGCTTGCCGGGTCTGATCCAGCCGTTGCACAGGCCGTAGAGGAACAGCGATCTGGCCAGGCGGTGCTTCAGGCTACCGGTCGGGTGGGTCGACTCGTCCTTCAGGTAGAGGTCGATGCCCCACTCCTCGGGGAGCGGGAAGCGCAGCAGGTGGGTGTCTGCGGAGCGGTTGGCATCGGCCTGCACCTTGCGGACGGCCTCGTTCAGCCAGGCCCGGTACTCCAGGTCGGAACGGTCCACGTCCAGCGTCTCGATGCTCATTGCACACCCTCTCGGATCGGCGGAAACTCGGCAAAAAGCCCATGGGTACGACCAACCGAGTGTAACAATTGACTACGAAAAGTAATCTTTTTAAGAGTTCCAGCTTCCGCTTATCGGACTTGCCGTTGGCGGGCCTGTCGGCCCGCGACCGCCGATCGCGGTGTCGGGGGGCCGGCCGAAGGCGTCCGGCCGGGGGGTGTCCGGCCCCGACCGGAGGTGTCGCGGGGGCGTTACGGCTGCTTGCCGTGGCCCGGCTCTCGTCCGCCGTGTCTGTCCGGCCGCTCGAGGAGCACCGCGCGCCGGGCCCGGTTTCCTCGGCGTCGATCTCGCCCTGGGCGTAGCGGCGGCCGAGCACCGCGAGCGGGCTGTCGCCGAAGGCGGCCGAGCACCGCGAGCGGGCTGTCGCCGAAGGCGGCCGAGCACCGCGAGCGGGCTGTCGCCGAAGGCGGCCCAGCGTCGCCGCCCGACCGTGCGCCGCAGCAGCAACGTGGCGAAGAAGATCACCACCAGCCAGCAGAACGGGATCACCAGCAGCCACGGGCCGGGGCCGGTCCAGCGGTCGTGGTCCGCGATCGGCAGTGCGGCCAGCGGCAGTGTGGTCAGTGTGGTCATCGGGGCCATCTCCTCGTGGGTCGGTCCTGGGTCCCGGGCACCTTGGGCATCCCGCCGCGGCGGCCGCCACGCGTCGTAGGGGCAGCGGCAGTTGCGCTACTTCCCGGGGCGTAGCGGCACCGGACTGCCTAGCCTGGAGGAGGAGGTGGTGGAGATGCTGACCGATGCCCCCGTCCACGCCGTGATCCCGGCCACCGACCTCGAACGGGCCACCGCGTTCTACCGCGACACCCTGGGCCTGAAGCTCGCGCTGGACTCCGAGCAGGAGGTCCGGTTCGAGAGCGGAGGCACCGTCTTCTCGGTCTACCGGACGCCCAACGGCGGCAAGGCCGGGCACACGCTGGCGAGTTGGCAGGTAGCCGACCTCGCCGCCGAGATGGCCGAGCTGCGCTCGCGCGGGGTGGCTTTCGAGGACTACGACCTGCCGGGGCTCAAGACGGTCAACGGTGTCGCGGAGGCGGAGGGCATGCGCTGCAGCTGGTTCAAGGACAGCGAGGGCAACGCCCTGTGCCTGGTGGAGGAGCGCACGCGGTAGCCGTCCGATACGCCGTTTTCCGATCCGCGCCCGGCGGTTGAGCGTGCGGGGGGCACGCAGCAGCCGACGCGCGCCCGGTCGGGCGTACCGGCCGGTCGCGCCGGTCAGCCGTGTCGGTGGGCCTGGTCCGTGAGGCACGTAGGTGGGCCGAGGCCCTCAAGCAGGTCCTGGCCGACCGGGCCCGGTCAGCCGTGCCGCGGCCGGGCCGGCCAGCCGAGCCAGCCAGGCCGGACCAGCCCGGTCTCGTATGCCAGCACCACCAGCTGGGCCCGGTCGCGGGCGCCGAGTTTCACCATGGCCCGGCTGACATGGGTCTTGCCGGTGAGCGGGCTGACCACCAGTCGGCGGGCGGTGTCCTCGCTGGACAGGCCCGTGCCTACCAGCGCCAGCACCTCGCGTTCCCGGTCGGTGAGCCGGTCCAGTCCGGCCGCCACCTGGTCGGGAGCCTTGGAGCGGGCGGCGAACTCGCCGATCAGACGCCGGGTGACACCGAGCGAGAACAGTGCGTCACCGGCTGCGGCGCCCCGTGCCCTACCCGGCTACACCATCCGGTATCCGGACCGCCGCGCCGCTGACCCGTATCCGCAGGTCGCCCGGGCGCAGCTCGACCCGCAGGAGGCCGGGGCGGCCGAGGTCGACACCCTGGTGCAGGGTCAGCACGGCGGCTCCGGACTCCGCGGTCGGGGTCAGCTCGCCGAGTTCCCGCAGGTAGGCGCCGAAGGCGGCGGCCGCGGCACCGGTGGCCGGGTCCTCGACCACGCCGCCGACCGGGAACGGGTCACGGACGTGGAAGGTGTCGGCCGACTCCCGCCAGACCAGCTGGAGGGTCGTCAGGTCGAGCCTGGTCATGAAGGCGGCGAGCCGCTCGAAGTCATAGGCCAGGTCGGCGAGTCGGCGACGGGTCGCGACGGCCAGGACCAGGTGGCGGGCCCCGGCGTAGGCGATCCGCGGCGGCAGGGTCTGGTCCAGCTCCTCGCGGCGCCAGCCGAGTGCCGCGAGCGCCTCCGCCACGTCCGCGTCGGCGACCTGCTCGATGTACGGTTCGACGCTCGTCAGGGTGGCCTCGAGGACCCCGCCGGAGCCGGTGGTCACATCGACCGGGACCGTACCCGCGCGGGTCTCGAACACCACCCGGCCGGGGCCGATCCGCTCGGCCAGCGCCACGGCGGAGGCCACGGTCGCGTGTCCGCAGAACGGCACCTCGGCCTTGGGGCTGAAGTACCGCACGGTGTAGGAACGTTCGGGGCCCGGGGTGAGGAAGGCCGTCTCGGAGTAACCGAGTTCGGCGGCGATCGCGAGCCGGGCGGCCTCGTCCAGGCCGGTGGCGTCGAGCACCACGCCGGCGGGGTTGCCGCCGCCGGGGTCGGTGGTGAATGCCGTGTAGCGCAGCACCTCTGCAGAGATCGTCATGCCGATCCCGAACACCGCCCCGGCCGGGCTGATTCCCCTGCCGCCACGGTGGAGAGAGCACTTCCGGGGGCGCGGCGCTGCCCAAGCGATCGTGCGCCCGCGCACGCGGTGAAGGGGACGGCGGACCCGCCTCGGAACGCGCTCCCGCCTCAGCCGTTGCGGGTGGCCCACACCTCGACGAAGACACCCCGGTCCACGTCCTCGACCGTGAACCCGGCATCGGCGACGACGGCGGCGAACCCCTCCGGGTCCCAAACGGTGTACCAGCGCCTGCCGTCCGGCTCGTCGAGCCAGCCGGTGCGGCCGACGGCCTTGAGGCAGACGTACAGTCTGCCGCCGGGACGCAGCAACCGGGCGAACTGGCCGAGGACGTCCACGGCTTCGGCCGCGAGGAGGTGGACGAGCGATGCGGAGGCCCAGATCCCGTCGAAGGTACCGTCCGGGTACCGACTGCCGATGTCGCGCAGATCGCCCACGGTGGTGGGCGCGTGGGCACTCGCCATCGCGACGAACACCGGGTTCAGGTCGGCACCGCGGGCGACGTGTCCGTGGGCGATGAACCGGGCCAGGTCGCGGCCCGGGCCGCAGCCGGCGTCGAGGATCAGCGAGGGCACCGGCAACGAGCCGGCGAACCGCTCGGCCCGGTCGGACATCTTCGCCGCGTGGGCGGCCCGGTAGTCGTCGGCGTGGTCGGTGTAGACCGCGACGGACCGGGCGGCCTGGTCGACCGGCCGGTCCTCGCTGCCGGTGCCGCCGTGCGAGGTCATGCTCTCCCCCTGACACCCGGTCATGGCCGGGCCGCCTGCTCCGGACGTGGTGCTCCGCCCGTTGTCGATCACTGCCTCCAGTCTCCGCCCTGGTCCCGGACGGCCGGTGCCCGGGGTGCCGGTGCCGACGGCGGCGGTGACGGCCACGTGGATGACGACGGCGCGGGTCGTCGCGCATCGGCCCGCGTCGGCGAACCGCGCGAGGTCCGGGTGGCCCTGCGGCGCGGGACGGTGCGGACGGCCTCGACCTCGGCGGCTCCTATCACCAACGAACGCGTACCGTACCGGAGTTCAGGTCCGCAAGCGCCAGGTTGCCGTCGCCGCAGCCGTGTCCGGGTCCGTCGTCAAAGCCGGATCCCGGACACCTTCGGCGCTTCCCCGGGATCGTACTTCCGTTTCACGGGACCGGTTTTCGACACCGCCCGCGCGGTCGTCGGGGCCAGGTGGCTGACCTCGACGACGGCGGCTGCGAAGGCTTTCGGCGCCTCCTGGGGAAGGTTGTGTCCGGCGTGGGGAACGACGTGGTGTACCCGGGGTCCGGTGAAGTGCGGCGCCGACGCGGTCCCGTCGGTCCACGGAAGGCTTCCGTCCGCCTTGCCGTCGAGGGTGACGGCGGGGACCGTGATCGGCGGCTGCTTCAGCAGGCGCGCCTCCAGCTCGGCGTATCGGGGGTCGCCCGGTGCCGCCAGGCGCCGGGTGCGATAGCAGTTCAGCACGACGGCGAGGTAGTCCAGGTTTTCGAAGAGCTGGGCCGCACGGTCGAGATCGGCTTCGGTGAACCGCCACTCCGGCGAGTTCCTCTTCCAGACGACCCGCGCGAACTCCTTGGTGTTCTTCGCCAGTCCTGCCGCACCTCGCTTCGTCAGGAGGAAGTAGTAGTACCAGTGCGCGGATTCGACGTCCGGCGGGTCCGGTCGGTCGATCACCGAGGGATCGAGGTCCTGGATGAGATAGCTGTTCACCGAGACGAGCCCGGAACAGCGCTCCGGCCACAGCGCGGCGGCGACGCAGGCGCCTCGGCCGCCCCAGTCGTATCCGCCGAGGATGGCGCGCCGGATGCCCAGCGCGTCCATGAACGCGATGACGTCCGCACCGAGGGCGGCCTGCTGGCCGGACCGGACGGTGGCCCGGTGCCGGAACACGGTGGGACCGTGGCCGCGCAGGTACGGCACGTAGCAGCGGAAACCCCGGCCGGCCAGCTCGGGCACGACCTCCTGGTAGGCGTACGGGCTGTAGGGCCAGCCGTGGCCGAGGACGACCGGCCTGCCGTCGGCCGGCCCCGCCTGGTGGTAGGCGATGTCGAGCAGGTCGGTGCGCACGCGGCGGACCGGCCCGAGCCCGGTGGCCGGCTTCGCGGCGTCGACTCCGGCCTGCTCGGCGGTACCGGCCGTATCGTACGTACCGGCCGTACCGGCCGTGGTTCGGTCTGCCGTGTCCGGACCTGCCGAACCTGGCTTCCCGCCGCTGGTCGGAGCATCGGCGGCCGCCGCCGAGAGACCCCCGGCGGTAACCGATGCCGCGCCTATGGTGAGCACCTTGGAGAAGCTTCTCCTGTTGATCATCTGGGATCCGTCCTGCCGGAGAGCGACCTCGAGCGCACTGAGACGGCGCGGGGAAGCACGGCTTACCGGGATCGCGGACCGACTGGCCGCACCGGGACCGGCAGACGACATGCTAGGAGCAGCTGACGCCGTCCACCACGTGGGGCGCACTGCCGGTGACGGAGCGCGACAGCAGGTGCCCACGCGCGGCCTCTGCGCTTGACCTCTGCGCCCCGCGCTCCCCCGCTCACCGCCCATGCCCGCGGCCTCGGCTCCGCCCCGCCGACCGTCCGCTCCGCGCCGCGCTCCCGGAGGAGCGGAGATCGGAAAACAGGGAGAGGATCCCTGAGCGTTCGCCCGCCGCCGCGCAGCGGGCGGCGGGCGGCGCGGCGTCAGGCCGTGGCCACCGCCTGCGGATCATGAAGGTAGGGCTCCCAGGCGAGTTCGGCCGCGCCGACGAGTCCCGCGTGGGTGACCTCGGCAGCCACGATCGGCACCCGCCCGCTGCGGCCCCACAGGCAGCGGTCCGCGACCACCGAGGCCAGGCGTTCCGGGGCGGCGGCGAGCAGGTCGCGGTGCAGTCCACTGAGCACGATGCGGTCGGGGTTGAGGATGTTGACCATCCCGGCCAGCCCCAGGCCGAGGCGGTCCACCACGCGTTCGACGACGGCCAGTGCCTCGGGGTCCTCGGCGGCGGACCGGGCCAGTTCGCGGGCCTGGTCGAACAGCGGGCGGCCCGGGTCCGGGGTACGGCCGGCGGCGGCGAACAGGGCGTCCGGATCGGTCTCCGCGTTCAGGCAGCCACGGTTGCCGCACTGGCACGGACGGCCCAGCGGATCGACGGTCAGATGGCCGACCTCGAGGGCCAGTCCGGCGCTGCCGGTGTGCAGCCGGCCGTCGATGACCAGCGCTCCGCCGACACCCCGGTGGCCCGAGGTGACCAGCAGCAGATGCCGTGCCCCGCGTCCGGCGCCATGGCGGTGCTCGGCGAGCGCGGCCAGGTTGGCGTCGTTGGCGACGGCGCTCGGGAACGGGCGCGGGACGCCGGGACCTAGGTCGGCCTTGCGGACCTCCTCGGCGAACAGGTCCGCGACGGGGGTGCCGCTCGGCCAGGCGAAGTGCAGTGCGGCCAGCGCGGTGCCGTCCGGTTCGGTCACCGGGTTGGGCAGCGCGAGCGCCGCGCCCAGGCAGCGGCGGCCGGACGCGCGGGCCAGCCCGGCACCGGCGGTGGTGACAGTGCGCAGCAGCCGTACCGGATCGGTCGAGGAGGGCAGCGGCAGGTGGACCGGCGGCTCAAGTCGGCCGCCGAGCCCTGCCAGTGCCACGCTCAGGCCGTCCGCGTGGATCTGTGCGGCGATCACCACCGGACCCGCCGGGTCGATGGCCAGTCGGTGCGAGGGGCGTCCCCGTCCGCCGCCGGCCGGGCTGGAGTCGACGGTGATCAGGCCGAGCGCCTCCAGTTCGCCGCTCACCGCGCCCGCGGTGGCCCGGGTCACGTCCAGCGCGCTGGTGAGCGCGGATCGGGTGGGCGCGCGGCCGGTGTGGATCAGCGCGAGCGCCGGCCCGAGCAGCGTACGGCCACGGTCCGGCACACTCCGGCGCGTGTCCGCGGTCCCTTGGCGACGCGCGTCCGTGACCCCTTGGCTGCGCGTGTCCGAAGCTCCCGAACGTCGCACATCGGCTGTGCCGCGCGGGCGCGAGCCCAGGAGCGGGTCACGGCTCGCGCCGCCGCGTGCAGCGGCATGCGCGCCGGCCGTCGCACGGCGCTCGGGACCTGCCGCCCGCTCCCCGGGACCGGACTGCTCCTCTCTGGCCGTCTGATCCACGGGCCCCGTCCACCCCTCGCAGGCCGTCTGCCCCTCGCGACCCGGCTGCCCCCCGGGAACCGGCCGGCCTGCGCCGGAGGGGCCCTGGGGGTCACCGGCCGGATACTGACTTGTTGGTGTGTGCGGCACCCCCCTATTCTGACTTTGTGCCGCTCCTAAACAAAACCCGCGCCCGTTCAGAAGCTCAGAATCCCCCGTTCGGCCGACCTGGCACCGCACCCGGACCCGGCACCGCCCCCAGCCGCTCCTGGTCCCCCGCCCGGATCGCCCTCACCGCGTTCTTCGCCGTCGACGGCTTCCTGTTCGCCGCCTGGGTGGTACGGATCCCCGACATCCGGGCCCAGGTCAGCGCATCGCACAGCGCACTCGGCCTGGCCCTGCTCTGCATCTCCGCCGGAGCGGTCGCCACCATGCCGCTGATCGGCAGACTCTGCGTCAGGTCCGGCAGCCGCCCGACCACCGTCGGCGCACTGGTCGCGCTCAGCCTCGCCGTACTGCTGCCCGCGCACATGCACTCGGTGCTCGGGCTCGGCCTGGTCCTGCTCCTGTTCGGCGCGGCCTACGGCGCCGCGAACGTCAGCATGAACAGCGCGGCCGTCGACCTCGTCGCCGAGCTCGACCGCCCCGTGATGCCCAGCTTCCACGCCGGCTACAGCCTCGGCGGACTGCTCGGCGCGGGGGTCGGCGGCCTGCTCGCCGGCCGGCTCAGCACAGCCTGGGCCCTCGGTCTCAGCGGACTGCTCGGTCTGCTGGTCACCGCCCTGGCCGGCACGGCCCTGCTGCGCAGCCCGGCCACGATCAGGCGCCCCGTGCCCAGGACGGCCGGACCCGACTCGACGGGTCCCGCCGCCGCGGCCGACCTGCGAGGTCCCAGGACTGGTTCAGCCACCGGCAGCCGCAGCGCGATGCCCACGCGCACCGCCGGGGTGCTGGTCCTGCTGCTCGGGCTGGTCGCCCTGTGCGACGCTTACGGAGAGGGCTCGCTCGCCGACTGGGCGACCCTGCACCTGACCGACGACGTCAGGGCGAGCGCCGGACTGGCCGCGACCGGCTTCGCCGCCTACGCCTTCGCGATGACCGCCGGACGGATCGCGGGCACCTGGCTCTCCATCCGGCTCGGCCAGACCAGGGTGGTGCTGTACGGCGGACTCACCGCCGGGACCGGGATGCTGATCGCCGCCCTCGCCTCGAACGTGCCCGTGGCGCTCGCCGGGTTCGTCCTGGTCGGACTCGGCCTGTCCAACATCTTCCCGCTCGCCATCGCACAGGCCGGTGCCATCGGCGGCCCGCGGGGCGTCGCCACCGCCTCCACCCTCGGCTACGCGGGCATGCTGATCGGCCCACCGGTGATCGGCTTCCTTGCCGACGCGACCAGCCTGCCGATCGCCCTCACCACTGTCGCCGCCACCTCGGCTCTCACCGGTCTCCTCGCGGTCGCCGTCCGTGCCCGGCGTACCCGCGAACGCACCGCGCCCGCCTAGGACTTGGGCAGGCACCACCGTCCGCTGGCGCGAGAAGCCCGGCAACGCGTGCCGGGCATGCCTCAGAGTGCGACGGGAGGTTCGTCCCGGCCTGCTCCTGCTCCTGCTCCTGCTCCTGCCGCGAGCCGAGCATCCGGCCGGATGCGGCGACCGGACGGGGCTGTGAGAGGCTCAGCCGCGAACACGGCGGTGCAGCGGCGTCGGAGCACTGAACGCTCAAGCGCCACAGCACCACAGCGCCGCAGCTCGGTCACTCCGGAGCTCGGGAGCACGACCTGCGAGGACGGGACGATCGATGACGGTTGAGGTACTGCTGGCCGAAGGACGGGCCGCGACGCCGTGGCTGAACGGCGGCGGGGTGACCCGCGAGGTCGCCGGATTCCCGGCGGGCGCCGGGCTGACCGAGTTCGCCTGGCGGGTGAGCCTCGCGGACGTGGCACACGGCGGCCCGTTCTCCCGCTTCGAGGGCGTGGACCGGGTGATCACGGTGGTCGAGGGCGCCGGTATGGCCCTGACGGTGGACGGTGCCGAGCACCGCATCGCGCAGCCGTACCGTCCGTTCGCCTTCTCCGGCGAGGCGGAGACCGGGTGTCGTCTGCTCGACGGACCGGTAGTCGACTTCAACGTCATGACCCGGCGCGGACACGCGACCGCCGAGGTGGAGATCACCGACGGCCGACGGGAGCTGCGGGTGCCGCCGACCGCCGTCGTCCTGCTGATCTGCCTCGCCGGGACCGCCGAACTCGGCTCCGCGGACGTCCGGTTGGGCCGGTACGACGCCGCCCTGCTGGAGCGGGGCGAGGAACTGCTGCAGGTGGACGGCGTGGTGGCGGTGGTGACGCTCCACCGGGCCGGCTGAGCGGGCGAGCGAGCGCTCGGGGCTCCCATCCAGTCGCCCAGCGGCTCGCCCGCAGCGCGGTCTTGGCATGTCGGCGGCGGCGGCACGCCGGTACGCCGACTGGTGCCGCCAGTACGGGGGCCGACCCGCACCGGAGCTCGCCCGGTCAGGTCCACGGCCCTTCCCACCCGAAGCTGTGCCGACACGGGCGCGTCCGGCACCTCCACCCCGACTGGAAACGGCAGTCCGGCCTTCCGGCCCGTCACAGCGGCGAGCCGGTCAGTATGGGTTCGGGCACCCGACCCGCTGCCGGGCGTACGGAGGCCCTCGGGTGTCAGCTCTGTTCGCCGGCGCCCTCGCCGGGCAGCCGCAGGTCCCAGCCGACCAGGGCCCGGAGCTGTTCGGCGGTGATGCCGTCCGGGATCGGGTTGGGCGGTTCGTGCCGAAGTGGCGGCTGCCAGCCGTCGGCGTCGGTCCAGTTGCGCACCACCTTGGCCGGAGCGCCCGCGACCACGCTGAAATCGGGGACCTCGCCCCGGACCACGGAGCCGGCCGCGACCACCACGTTGCGGCCGATCCGCGCGCCGGGCAGGATCACCGCCCCCGTGCCTATCCAGCTGCCGGAGCCGATCTCGACCGGCTCGTTGCGCGGCCACTGCTTGCCGATCGGCAGCTCGGTGTCGTGGTAGGAGTGCGCGGTGTCGGTGATGTAGACGTACGGGCCGGTCCAGACGTCGTCGCCGAGCACGATCGACTGGTGGCCGACGATGTGGCTGCCGCGTCCGATCACGCAGCCGCCGCCGATCCGCACGATCGGGTCGGGGCCGAGGTCCAGCCCGGGCAGGAACCCGGCCGAGATGGTCACGCGTTCGCCGATGATCGAGAACGGGCCGATGGTGATCCACTGTTCGTTGAACACGGCGCCGAGCGGGAACGCCAGCTTGGTGCCGTCGCCGAGTTCCCGGAACCGGTACGGGCCCGGGTTGTCATTGGAGACCGCGCCCACGCCCTGCACCCACTTCCACCCCCGGTGCACCAGCCGACCGGCCACGCGGCGGCCTCGGGAGCGGGTGGCGTTCAGGAACGTACGGACATTCGACATATGCCCAACGCTAGCTGGCCGGTGCCGCACCCCGGATGGCGGAGGGACCAAGATCACAGGACTTGGCCGGCCGGCCGCCGGGAGGCCACGCCACCGGGGGTACGAGGAGCCGGGCGGCCCTGAGACCCGAGGCCCCGGTCGCCCACCCCTCGCGCCCCCGGTTCCGGGCGCGTGGCTACCGCAGGGCTACTGGGCCCAGCGGGCGGGCCGGCGCTCCAGGAAGGAACGCATGCCCTCCTGGGCCTCGGGGGAGCCGAACAGCCGCGCGGACTGGGCGACCCGCTCGTCCGCGTCCCGCTCGAAGGAGGCCACCACATCCGCGTTGGTCAGCCGCTTGGACTCGGCGAGGCCCTGTGGCGAGCCCAGCCGGATGGCGTCCAGCACGGTCTTCAGCGTGGCCTCCGGATCCTCCACCGCCTCGGTGACCAGCCCGATCCGGGCTGCCTCGGCGGCCTGGAAGACCTCACCGGTCAGGTAGTAGCGGGAGGCTGCGCGCGGGTCCAGCTTGGGGCGCAGCGGGAGGGAGATCACCGCGGGCGCGAGACCGAGCCGGACCTCGGTGAAGGCGAAGCTGGAGAGCGGTCCGGCGATGGCGATGTCGGCGGCACCGAGCAGGCCGAGACCGCCGGCCCTGGCGGCGCCGTTGACCACGGCGATCACCGGCTTCGGGCAGTCGATGACGGCCCGTTGGATGTCCACCAGGCCGCGCGGCCCCACCGTGGGATCGGCACCGGTCGCCTCGGAGAGGTCCGCGCCCGCGCAGAACACCTTGCCGGTGTGGCCGAGCACCACCGCCCGGACCGCCGGGTCGGCGGCCGCGTCCGCGAGGCCCTTGGCGAGTTCGGCCATCAGCCGTGTGGAGAGGGCGTTGCGGTTGTGCGGGGAGTCGAGTTCCAGGGTGGTGACGGCATCGGCGGTGCTGATGCGGACGAGCGGCACTTCGGGGGTCATCGCGGCTGGGCCTGCTTTCCGGCTGAGGGGTGGTCGGACGGCGTGCGGTCGGCTCGTACGCGCACCCGGACCCCGCGGAACGGCCGGTGTGCGCGCGCCTTGGCGGACGGCCGGTGGCTGCGGCCGCCCGGAACGAGACTCTGGCACGAGCACCCGCCCCGGAACCAGAGCTCCCGGCAAATCCGCTGGCCCGCGCCGCTGCCGGTGCGGCAGCATCCTTCCCCATGAGCACCGGAAGCCTGTTCCTCCTCGCACCCAGGATCAACGAGACCGGCCTGCAGCTGCTGACCGCGGCCCGCCGGCGCGGGCTGCGTGCGCACACCGCCCGCAGCTGGCAGGTGCCCGAGGAACTGGCGGGACTGCGCCCGGCACACCTCTACGGCGGCCCGCTGTTCGCCGATGCGGTCGCCCGGGAGCTGGGCATCGCCGCGCTGGACGCCCCGGCCGACTGGCTCACCGCCCTGCCCCGGGAGCTGACCCGGCGCCGGGTCGAGTGCACCACGCTCGCCCTGGCCCGGCAGGTCCGCCGTCCGGCGTTCTTCAAGCCTCCGGTCGACAAGTTCTTCCCGGCCCGGATCCACCCGGACGGCAGTCGGCTGCCCGGACCGGACGCCCTGGACGACGACACCCTCGTCCTGGTCAGCGACGTGGTGACGTTCCGCCAGGAGTACCGGCTGTTCGTCCTGGACGGCGCGGTGCGGACGGCGAGCCGCTACGCGACCGACGGCGACCTGGACGTACGGCCGCTGGCCGAGGATCCGCTGCGGCGGGAGGTGGAGGCGTTCGCCGCCGAGGTACTGGCGGTCTGCGCGGAGGGGCTGCCGAGCGCGGTGGTGGTCGACATCGGCCTGCTCGCGGACGGGCGTTGGGCGGTGGTCGAGGCCAACCCGGCCTGGGCGAGCGGTGGTTACGGCTGCGACCCGGAGCACGTCCTGGACGTCGTCCTCCGCGCGGCCGGCCCCGACACCGCCGTCCTCGACCGCGACCGTCCCCACCTCCGGGACCTCCCCGCGGTCGTCCGTTAGCAGTGCGAGGGAGCACGCCGACCACGCCTTAACGGCCGTCCGCGGACCGGAAGCCCTCAACTGCCCTGGTGCGTGCCACTACCGGTTTTCCGGCGCTGCGCCCAGCGCACCGTCGGCGTCATCGCCAGCCCGCTGCTCGCGAAGATCGCGGCGAGCAGGGCCCACCCGACCGGCCCGTGGGCGATCACCACGGTGGTGATCAGGGCTGGGCCGAGCATCTGGGCAGTGGACATACCGGTGCCGAAGACGCCCTGGTACGCGCCGTGGGCGCCCTCGCCCGCGAGGTCGTAGCTCAGCGCCCAGCCGGCGGCCTGGGAGAAGATCTCACCGAGGGCCTGGAGTCCGACGCCGGCGACCACCAGCAGTGCTGCGGCCCAGGCGGAAACACCACCGGCCAGGGCCAGCACCAGGCAGGAGGCGGCGACCAGCAGGCCGCCCCGGCCGAAGATCCGGCCGGCCGCCTCGGGTTGTTCGGTGCCCTTGGTGGCCCGGAGTTGGAGAGCGACGACCACCAAGGTGTTGACGATCATGGAGCCGGCGACCATCACCCGCGGCGCATGGGTGTGCGAGACGATCCACAGCGGCACGCCGACCTCGAGCATCGCGAACTGCAGCCCGAGCAGCGCGTTGAGCCCGGTCACCGCGAGGAAGGGCGCATTGCGCAGCGCGGGGTTGCGGTCCTTGCCCTGTACGGCGGCACCGTCGGTGTCGGCGGTCCTGGCCCGGACCGGCACCGGGATCAGCGCGAAGAGCACCGCGACCAGTACGAAGGAGAGCGCGTCGCCGAGGAAGGCGGATACGTACGCAGCCCTGGTGTCGGCCTGCAGGGCGAGCGCGGCGACGGCCGTACCGGCACCGAGTCCGACGTTGGTGACCACCCGCAGGTAGGCCCGGCCGGCCACCCGGCGCTCGGCGGGCAGGACTTCGGCGTAGAGGGCGTTGCGGACGGCGGCGGACCCTCGGTCCACCGCCGTGACCAGGCAGGAGAGCAGCAGGAACGCGACGTAGTCGTGGACCAGAACGTATCCGACGGTCCCGACGGCGTCGATGGTGACCAGGGTGACCAGGACCGGCTTGCTTCCCCAGCGGTCGGCGGCCCGCCCGGCCGGGATGCCTGCCAGCACTCCGCACAGTCCGGCGGCGGTGAGCGCGGTACCGACCTGAGCTGCGCCGAAGCCGAGGAGCCGGGTGAAGAACAGGACGCCGAGAGTCGCGAAGAGGCCGTTGCCGAGGCAGTTGATCAGAGTGATCCCGGCGAGCCGGCGCACCATCGGATCGGGGTGCAGCGGGCTGCGGCGGCGTGCGGGCACGGCGGACGGAGTGACGGTTGTCGTGGGGGTCATGCCACGATCCCACCGTCCGCGGGCCGTTCCCGGTACTCATTTAGGCTATGGCTAACGCCTGAAGGCGCAGCGGGGGCTGCGACGTCGGCCGGTCCGGCGGCGCGAGAGGATCGTCGGGGGGACGGATGCACCTGTTCCGGCTCAGTACGGAGGACCTGGCGAGCGCCACCTTCGCCATCTCGCCGCTGCAGGAGGCGATGCTCAGCCTGCGGATGTGGAAGCACCCGGGCAGCTATCCGCTGCAGACCGAGTGGCTCGACCGGCTCCGGCCCGGGTTCGAGCGGCTGGACACGGTGCTGCTCCGTTCCCTGGTGGCGACCTCCAACAAGAACGTCCCGGACTTCCTGCCCCCCCGTCCGGCCACCCCCTTCCCGGACTTCCACAGCGAGCTGGCACGGGTCAGGTCGCTTCCGCCGGAGCGGCTGCGCCGGGAGCTGGAGAACACCCATCTGCCGCACGACCGGGTGCTGCCCGAGCCACTGGCCGCCGGGCTGTCCGACCCCGCCGGGCTGCTGGGGCGGATCGCCGACGCGGTGGCGGAGTACTGGGAGCGCTGCCTGGCGCCCGCCTGGTGGCCGCGCGCCCGCCCGGTGCTGCACGCGGACGTGGTGCACCGCTCCCGGATCCTGGCCGAGCGCGGCGCGGCAGCGCTCTTCACGGACCTGGACGGGCGGCTGCACTGGGCGGACGGCGTCCTGACGATCCGCCGGGACTGGGCCGACCACGACATCGAGATCGAGGTGGCCCGGCGCGGCCTGGTGTTCGTCCCGACCTGCTTCGCCACCGGTGCGGTCACCTCGATCAGCGACGAGCATCCGCCGACCATCATGTACCCGGCGCGCGGACAGGCCGGGATGTCCCCGGCCCCGCGGCCGACGCCGGCCCGGCGGGACCTGGAGCAACTGCTCGGCGCCCCGAAGGCGCGGCTGCTGGCGATGCTGGACGAGCCCGCCTCCACCACGGAACTCGCGGCCCGGCTCGGCGTCACCCCGGGCGCGGTCAGCCAGCACCTGGGGGTGCTGTTCGCCACCCGCCTGGTCGGCCGCACCCGGCACGGCCGGGTGGTGCTGTACGCGCGCACGCCGCTGGGCGACCAGCTGAACGGCTGACCGCCAGCCTATTCACCCGAGCAGCAAGTCGATCGGCGCTGCGGCCCGGTCCTCCCACCGTGCCCGCCGACGGGCGGCATCCCGAGCGGCGCCCTGATCACCGAGCCCGACAGCGGCCCGGAGCAGCACCTGGCGGACGGACCGGAGATCCCGGCCCGTCCGTCCCGGGGCAGGACTCAGCGCGCGGCGAAGGACGCCAGCTTGCGCGCCGCCCGGTGGTCGCGCATCACCCGGGCGAAGGTGGTGTGCCCCTGGGTGGTCCGGGCGAAGGCCCGCCAGGCCGGGTCGATCAGGCAGACCGCCGCGTGGAACAGGTGCGGCCGCCGCTCGAAGGCGTTCAGCATCACCTTCCCGGCTCGCATCTCCACCCCGAGACCCGCCTTGATGGCGAAGGCGTAGTTGAGCGCCTGGCGCCGTACCGCGGTCATTCCGTCCGCCTCGGCGACCTTGACCGCCCACTCGCCCGCCAGCCGGCCCGAGCGCAGCGCGTACGAGATGCCCTCGCGGGTCCACGGCTCCAGCAGCCCGGCCGCGTCGCCCGCGACCAGCACCCGGCCACGGGACAGCGGCGAGTCCTCGGCCCGGCACCGGGTCAAGTGCCCCGACTCGATGCTCGGGGTGAACCCGGCCAGGCCCAACTGCCGGATGTACTCGGCCAGGTACTGCTTGGTGGCCTCGCCGTCGCCGCGCGCCGAGATGACGCCGACGGTCAGCGTGCCCGAGTCGGTCTTCGGGAAGACCCAGCCGTACGAGCCGGGCAGCGGGCCCCAGTCCAGGTGGATCTTTCCGGCCCAGAACTCCGAGACCGACTCCGGCACCGGGATCTCGGCCTCCAGGCCCAGGTCGATCTGGTCGAAGGTGACCCCGACGTGCCGGCCGATCCGGCTGGCGCTGCCGTCGGCGCCGACCACCGCGCGGGCCTCGATCCGCCGCCCGTCGGCGGTGGTGACGAACACGGTGCGCGCGTCCTCGTCCTGCTCCACGCCGCTGACCGTGACCCCGGTGACCAGCACCGCGCCGGCCTGCTCGGCGGCCTGCACCAGACGCAGGTCGAACTCGTCCCGGTTGACCAGGCCGAACAGCATCCGCTTCGAGCGGCGGGTCCGGGTGAACCGGCCGCCGAGCGAGAACGTGACGGCGTGGATCCGGTCCTGCAGCGGCAGCTTGAAGTCGGGCGGCAGGCTGTCCCTGGACGGGCCGATGATGCCGCCGCCGCAGGTCTTGTAGCGCGGGTGCTCGGACTTGTCGAGCAGCAGTACCCGGCGGCCCTGCGCGGCCGCGGCGTGCGCGGCGGAGGACCCGGCCGGCCCTGCGCCGACCACCACCACGTCCCACACGCCGCCCAGCGGATCGGGCTCGGCGGGGCTGTCGTTGCGGGCCTGGTCGTGAGAGGTACCGGAGTCAGTCACAGGCATCAATCCTAGTCTGCGCACCGGATTCGCCAAGCCATCAGATTATGCCGTGTGAGCTGCCCCGCCCGGTCCGCCCTATGATCGAAAGTCCCCCTGGACGCCAGTCCCCCGAACGTCTCTCGGAGAAGTCGATGAACCAGCAGCCCCTGGCGGCGGCCGTCCGTTCCCTGATGCCGCGTGCCAAGGCCGACCTCGCCGAGCTGGTGGCCTTCCGCTCGGTCGCCGACCCGCGCCAGTTCCCGGTGGAGGAGTGCGAGCGGGCGGCCCGCTGGGTCGCCGACGCCCTCGCCGCCGAGGGCCTGACGGGTGTTCGCCTGCTCGACACCCCGGACGGCACCCAGTCCGTCTACGCCGAGTTGCCCGGCCCCGAGGGCGCGCCGACCGTCCTGCTCTACTCGCACTACGACGTGCAGCCGCCGCTGGACGAAGCCGCCTGGCAGAGCCCCGCCTTCGAGCTGACCGAGCGCGACGGCCGCTGGTACGGGCGCGGCGCGGCGGACTGCAAGGGCAACATCCTGATGCACCTCACCGCGCTGCGCGCCCTGCGCGAGGTGCACGGCGGCTTCCCGGTCGGCCTGAAGGTGATCGTCGAGGGATCGGAGGAGCAGGGCACCGGTGGTCTGGAGCGCTACGCCGAGCAGCACCCGGAGCTGCTGGCCGCCGACGTCATCGTGATCGGCGACACCGGCAACTTCGCCCCCGGCCTGCCGACCGTCACCGCCTCGCTGCGCGGGATGACCGTGGTCGAGATCGCCGTCGAGACGCTGCCCGGCAACCTGCACTCGGGCGCCTTCGGCGGTGCCGCACCGGACGCCTTGCAGGCACTGATCCGGGTGCTGTCGACGCTGCACGACGAGAACGGTGACGTCGCGGTCGCCGGGCTGCGTTCCGACCAGACCTGGACCGGCGTGGCATACCCCGAGGAGCAGTTCCGGGCCGACGCCAGGGTGCCGGACGGCGTCTCGCTGACCGGCACGGGCACGGTCGCGGACCGGCTCTGGGCCCGGCCCTCGGTGACGGTCCTCGGGATCGACGCTCCCGGGGTGGTCGGCGCGACCTCCTCGGTGCAGGCCACCGCCAAGGCCAGCGTCAGCCTGCGGATCCCGCCGGGCATGGACCTGCAGCAAGCCCAGGACGCCCTGGTCGCCCACCTGGAGGAGGCGGTCCCGTTCGGTGCCCGCGCCACGGTGAACCGGATCAGCGGTGGTGAGGCGTTCAGCGCCGACATGACGGGCGCGGCGTACGAGGCGATGGGAGCGGCGATGCGCGAGGCCTTCGGCGTCGACATGGTCGCCTCCGGCGAGGGTGGCTCGATCCCGCTGTGCAACACGTTGCGCACCCTCTACCCGCAGGCCGAGATCATCCTGATCGGCGTCGAGGACCCGACCACCCAGATCCACGCGGTCAACGAGAGCGTGGACCCGCTGGAGCTGGAGCGGATGGCCCTCACGGAGGCGCTGTTCCTGCGCAACTACGCCGACGGCTCGGCCTCGTAGCCACCGCGGCCGGCCGGTGCACCGGAGCGCTCTCCTCCGCACCGGCCGGCTCCCCGCCGCCGCCCCGGTGCGGCCGTCCCGAGATCGGCGACGCCACCCAGGACTCCACACTCGACGCCTGACCGACTGACCGACTGACCGGCTGACCGGCTGACCGGCTGACCGGCTGACCGGCTGACCATGACACGACTACCGAACTCCTCGATGTCCACTGCCAGTTGGCCGGTCACCCGCGCTGCGCAGGCCGGTTCAACAGCCGTACCGCCAGCGCGTGGCCCGACGCCCCGAGCACGAGTCCGGCACCTGCGCCGAAGCAGCACTCGTCGAGCCGGGAGGCCCTGCGGCGGCGCAGCAGCCGGTGTGCCGCACCGACCGCCGCACCGATACCGAGCGCGGCCACTCCGGCCGCCTGCGGGGTGGCCGGCCAAGATGGCTCCGGCGCCCGTCCCGGCCCTCGTTCGGCCGCCAGCAGCGCGACCGTGTACCGGGCGAGTCCGGCGAGCCCGAGGGCCGAACCGCCGTACTGCAGCACCTGGTAGACCGGCACCCCGGCGACCCGCCGCGCCAGCACCGGGAACGTGCGGACCCCGGCCCGCCCCTGGTGCGTGAACTCGTCCCACCCGACGTGCGTCGCCGCACCGAGCGCCGCCGACACCGCGAACCACCCGAGCGTCCGGCGCCCGCCTCCCGTGGTGACCGCCCGGGCGGCCGCCGCCCAGGGGGCGGGGAGCAGCGCCAGCTCCGGCTCCCGCAGCAGGCACTGCCAGCCCGCCGCCAGCCCGCCCGCGAGGACCACGTCGACCGTCGGCACTGCCCACCACCGGTGCGTGATTGTCCCGAGCCCGTACGCCCCGCGCACCGCCGACTCCGCGTAGAACGGCACGTCCGGCGCCAGCGCCCCGGTGACCAGTCCCAGTGCCACCAGTGGCCCGCGCCCCCGTCCGCCGCGCAGCAGCGGCAGCACCGCGACGGGATGGCTCAAGGTGAACGGCACGAACCCATCCTGCCCGGTCGGCTGCGCCACGGTGGGCAGCCACGCGCCCTCGAGCGGTGCGCGCCGCTGCTCGGCGAACCGGCGTGCGCGGCCCATGGGTACCGGGGCCGTGCCGAGCAATCGCCGTTTGACGCGCCGGTCGCGGCGGCGAGCGCGGGAGCAGGGGGCTCATGGCACGGGCGCGTACACCCGCCGCACTCCGGGCGGTCCGCCTACGTGTTGCCGGCGTCGGGACGTGGTGTCCATCACCGGTCCGACCGCCGTGCGCCTGAGGTCAACTCCCCTTGCTCGGCTCCGGATTCACCTGGCCGCCGCACCCGCCGCGGCCGGGCGTCCCGCCTCCAGGTAGAGCAGTTCGCCCCGCTCGCGTGCGTCGAGCGCGGCCGCCAGCCTGCGCAGCCGCCCGGGCGTGAGCAGTCCGGCCGCCTCGTCCAGGGTGACGAAGCGCCAGCCGCGTAGCTCCTCGGGAGGCAGGCGCAGTGTCGCGCGGGCGGCCGCGTCCAGCCGCCCGCCGTCGTAGACCAGGCGCAGTCCGCCCCGGCGCGGACCGGTGCGCGGCTCCCAGTCGACGGCGAGCAGGCGCAGCGCGGGCGCTTCCAGGCGCAGGCCAAGCTCCTCGGCGGTCTCGCGCAGCGCGGCGTCGGTGGGGGCCTCTCCGCGTTCGACGACCCCGCCGGGGAACTCCCAGGCGGGCTTGTAGACGGGGTCGACCAGCAGCACCCGGTCCTGTTCGTCGAAGAGCAGGACCGCGGCCGCCACCGTGTCCCCGGTGGTGTCGACGCTCTGCACGATGGGACAGCGCGCGACGCCGTCCTTGACCAGCTCCGCGAGCACCTCGGCGGTCTCTCGCGGCGTCAGCCCGCCGGTGTCGATCAGCCGGGCGTCACGGCTGAGCCAGCGTCTGGCGGCCCGGTACTGCGGCAGGTGCTCGCGGCACCAGGTACGCACCCTGGCGCTGGCCTCGGGGTCGCCCGGGCACTCCTCCCGTCCGTCGATCCGCCTTTGCAGGATCGTTTCCGCAGGGTCCAGTACGAAGTGGTGCACGGCCAGTCCACGGGCGGCGAGTGCTCCGAATATCTCGTCCCGGTAGTCCTCCCTGAGCAGGGCCATCGGCACCACCAGCGGGCCCTCGACCTCGCTCAACAGGGCCGCCGCGACCTCGGGTACCAGGCGCCGCCAGGAGGGTAGGTCCTGGTAGTCGGCGACGGTGGCCATCCGGTCCACGGGAAGCATCCGGCGCAGCCCCGCCCCGACCAGTTCCGGGTCGTACAGCACGCTCCCGGGCAATAACTCCACCAGCTCACGGCAGGCGCTCGTCTTGCCCGCCCCGAATGTGCCATTGACCCAGACGATCACAGCGTCCCCTGCCTTCGGCGCCGCCCGATGCCGGACGCACCGGGCGACGCGGTTCGGATGTTCCTGGCTTCGCGCCAATCGTGGTGGTACCCGCGCCGGGGCCCCGGCCATACCTGGCCCGCCGCCGCACCGTCATTTCCCGGCCGCCCGGCACATGTCCGCCGATCCCCCGGCCCCGGCGGGCGCCCGGGCGGCGCCACGGGAGCGTGGGAGCAGCGCGAGCGGCCCCCGAGCGGAGGCACGGTCGCCCGGCCGACCTGCACCGCCCGCGGAGTCCGCTTCGCCGTCCGCCGAGGCGAGGGAGTCCGGCGGGACCTCAGAGCCGTTCGAGCAGCTGCTTCTTCAGCACCTTGCCCATCGCGTTGCGCGGCAGCTCCTCCACCAGCACCACTCGCCGGGGCCGCTTGTGCACCGACAGCCGCTCGGCGACGAAGGAGATCAGCCGGTCACCCGTCACCGCGCCGTCCGCGATCACGAAGGCGACGACGGCCTGGCCGAGGTCCTCGTCGGGCGCGCCGACCACCGCCGCGTCCGCGACGGCCGGATGGTCCCGCAGGGCGGCCTCGACCTCACCCGCGCCGATCCGGTAACCGCCGCTCTTGATCAGATCGACCGAGGCGCGGCCGACGATCCGGTGGAAGCCGTCCGGGTCGATCACCGCGACGTCTCCGGTGCGGAACCAGCCGTCCTCCGTCCAGGCCTCGGCGGAGGCGTCGGGCCGGTTCAGGTACCCGGCGAACAGCGTCGGACCGGCCAGCTGCAGCTCGCCCACCGTCTCGCCGTCGTGCGGGACGGGCGAGCCGTCCTCGCCGACCAGTCGGGTGCGCACCCCTTCGAGCGGCAGCCCGACACTGCCCGGCCGTCGTTCGCCGTCGGCCCTGGTGCTGACGGTGATCAGGGTCTCGGTCATCCCGTACCGCTCGATCGGGGCCTGGCCGGTGAGGGCCGCCAGCCGTTCGAAGACCGGTACCGGCAACGGCGCGCTGCCGGAGACCAGCAGCCGTGCCCCGCCGAGCGCCCGCGCCGCGGACTCGTCGGCGGCCACCCGGCCCCAGACCGTCGGCACCCCGAAGTACAGGCTGCCGCGAGCTGCGGCGTACGCCCCGGGCGTGGGACGGCCGGTGTGCACCAGCTTGCTCCCGGTCCGCAGTGCGCCGAGCACACCGAGGACCAGCCCATGTACATGGAACAGCGGCAGACCGTGCACCAGGGTGTCCTCGGCGGTCCACTGCCAGGCCTCGGCCAGCGCGTCCAGGTCGGCGGCGACAGCCGACCGCGGGATCAGCGCTCCCTTGGGCGCGCCGGTAGTACCCGAGGTGTACAGCACGAAGGCCGTACGCTCCGGCGCGGGTTCGGGGTACGCGCCCCCGGCGCCACCGGAGCCCTGCGATCGCTCCGCACGCGCCGTCAGCTCGACCGGCAGCACCTCGATCCCGGCCCCCACCCCTCCCGCCGGCAGCTCGTCCCCCGGCCGGACGGCCAGCAGGGCCGCACCCGAGTCCCGCAGGATGTGCTCCCGTTCCGTGGGTCCGGAGTCGGGCGGCAGCGGCACCACGGGTACGCCCGCCAGCAGGCCGCCCACCACAGCCGTGACCGTCTCGGCGGTCGGTCGGGCGAGCACCGCCAGCGCCGGCGCGCCGGCGATCCTGTCGGCCACCGCCGTCGCGGCGGTCAGCAACCGCTCGCGTGACATCGCGTACCCGTCGATCCGCAGCGCGTCGGCGGCATCGCCGTACCCGCCCTCAAGTGCCGTCAACAGTCCCATGCCGCGGACTCTACGCCGCCCCGCAACGCCATGATCGGGGAGCCCCACGACGCCGAAGGGCGCGGCCCCCGGAGTCCCGGGTGGCCGCGCCCTTCGGCAGCCGCACTAGGTTCGCACCACGACCTGGCGAACCGTCAGCCCTTGCGGGCCTTGACCTCGGCGGTCAGCTGCGGCAGGACGGTGAACAGGTCACCGACCACGCCGTAGTCGACCAGCTCGAAGATCGGCGCTTCCTCGTCCTTGTTGATCGCGACGATGGTCTTCGAGGTCTGCATACCGGCGCGGTGCTGGATCGCGCCGGAGATGCCCGCCGCGATGTACAGCTGCGGCGAGACCTGCTTGCCGGTCTGGCCGACCTGGTTGCTGTGCGGGTACCAGCCGGCGTCGACGGCAGCACGCGAGGCACCGACGGCGGCACCGAGCGAGTCGGCCAGCTCCTCGACCACGCCGAAGCCCTCGGCGGCACCGACACCACGGCCACCGGAGACCACGATCGCGGCCTCGGTCAGCTCCGGGCGGCCCGAGGAGACCCGCGGGGTGCGGGAGACGACCTTGGCGGCCTTGCCGGTGAACTCGACGGTGACGTTCTCGACTGCGCCGGCGGCCGGGGCGGCCTCGGGGGCGACGGCGTTCGGCTTGACGGTGATGACCGGGGTGCCGTGCGACACCTTGGACTTCACCTGGAAGGAGGCGGCGAACACCGACTGGGTCGCGACCGGACCGCCGTCACCGGCCTCCAGGTCGACGGCGTCGGTGATGATGCCCGACTCCAGACGCAGCGCCACGCGGGCCGCGACCTCCTTGCCCTCACCGGAGGAGGTGACCAGCACCGCGGCCGCACCGGCGGCCTTGGCGATCTGGGTCAGCGCGTCCACCTTGGGGACGACCAGCTGGTCGGCGAACTCGGCGCCGTCGGCGACGTACACCTTGGCCGCACCGAACTCGCCCGCCTTGGCGGCGATGTCGGCGGCGGCGGAACCGGCACCCAGGACGACCGCCGAGGGCTCGCCGATCCGGCGGGCCAGGGTCAGCAGCTCGAGGGCCGGCTTACGGACCACACCGTCGGCGTGGTCGACGAGGACGAGAATCTCACCCATCGCTCAATGTCTCCTGTATCTCCGAACTGCCCGCCACTCCCAGTGTGGGCAGTCACCACGTCAATGGGTCAGATGGATCAGATGAACTTCTGCTCGGCGAGGAAGGCGGCGAGCTGCTTGCCGCCCTCCCCCTCGTCCTTGACCACGGTGCCGGCGGTGCGGGCAGGGCGGGCCGTGATGGTCTCCACGGCCGTCCAGGCGCCGGTCAGGCCGACCTCGTCCGCCTCGACACCCAGGTCGTCCAGGTCGTACTCCTGAACCGGCTTCTTCTTGGCGGCCATGATGCCCTTGAAGGACGGGTAGCGCGCCTCGCCCGACTGGTCGGTGACCGAGATCACGGCGGGCAGCTCGGCCTCGAGCTGCTCGGTGGCGGCGTCGCCGTCGCGGCGGCCCTTGACGGTGTTGCCCTCGAGCGAGACCTCGGAGAGCAGGGTGACCTGCGGCAGGCCCAGGCGCTCGGCCAGCAGGGCCGGCAGAACACCCATGGTGCCGTCGGTGGAGGCCATGCCGCACACGACCAGGTCGTACCCGGTCTTCTCCAGCGCCTTGGAGATGATCGCCGAGGTGCCGATCACGTCGGTGCCGTGGATGTCCTCGTCGTTGACGTGGACGGCCTTGTCGGCACCCATCGAGAGCGCCTTGCGCAGGGCGTCCTTGGCGTCGTCCGGGCCGACGGTCAGGACGGTCACCTCGGCGTCGCCGTGAGCTTCGGCGAGCTTGAGCGCCTGCTCCACACCGTACTCGTCCAGCTCCGAAAGCAGGCCGTCCACGGCCTCCCGGTCGGTGGTGGTGTCGTCCGCGAAGCGACGGTCACCGGTCGCGTCGGGCACGTACTTCACACAGACAACGATCCTCAAGCTCACGGCCTGTCTCCTGTACTGGTCTCGTCCGGCGGCTGCGGCTGTGCAAGTGGGCTGTAGACACACTCCAGTGCCCACTCCGGGCAGCGGTTATAGCTGTGCCCGTCCGGAACTTCCTGGCAGCATACTCGCCAGTAGCTTAGCCGTCACTACTGGCCAGTAGCTTAGCGCTGCCGGCGCCCGGCCGAGCGTCCCGGACCCCTCGAAGCACGCTGGCCAGAGGAGGTGCGGGACGGCTGCACTGCCGTCTGCGCCCATCCTGCCTCAGGGCGGGCCCTACTCCACCTGACTGCGCAGCAGATCCACTGTGAGATTGAACGGTCTTGACAAGATTCACCTTGCCGGACGGTCCGCCTGCGGCACCTCCGGGTCGCCCGGCGGAGCGGCCCCGAAGCACCGCCGGATCGGCCTCGCAGCGCTCCTGAGGCCCGGCCTCACGACGCGACCGCGGCCCGGCTCCGCAAGGCCCTGCAACGCATCGGCCTCGCAAAGCCCTCGGACGCGCCCGTCACCGGTCCCGGCGAGGCCCCGGACAGTTCCTCAGACCGCCGCGCCCAGCGCCACGATCACGTCCGCGCGGCGGGGCTGGCCGGACGCCCGGCGCACCACCCTGCCGTCCGCGTCCAGCACCAGGACGGTCGGGGTGCGCCGGATCTCCAGCCGCCGCACCAGCTCCAGGCGCTCCTCGGCGTCGATCTCCACGTGCGCGACCCCCGCCACCATCCCCGCGACCTCCGCCAGCACCCGCCGGGTCGCCCGGCAGGGCTGGCAGAACGCCGTCGAGAACTGCACCAGCGTCGCCCGCTCGCCCAGTTCCTGGCCCAGTTCGTCCGCCGACAGCCGTACCACCGCGTCCTTCGTCCGCTCCTGCAGCACCTTCAGCCCTTCCGTCCCGCCCGTCCCGCCCGGCCCGTCGCGGCCCGCAGCCGCCCGCCAGTACGTGCACCGCACCGCCGGCCCGGTCATCGCCCCAGTGTGCGCCCCGGCACTCTCACCGGTCGAGTGCCCCTGGACGACGTAGACGACCACCCACAGCCGCGCTGCGGCGATCACCCCTGCCCGCACCCGGACGCCGCTCGCCGTACAGACTGCGCCATACCACAGCTCGCTCCACCCGAGGAGGCAGATGCCCGTCGGCCCGGACACGCCGCCCAGGACGCCCTGGAGTGCGGCATTCGTCACCTCCGGACGTGCTCAGATGACAGAGGGCACCCCTTCGGGGGATTATCTCCGTGTATCACCCGTGGCCGCCGCGGCGTGCCGCCCCTTCCGTCGGCCACCACCCACGCCCCGGGTACCACCTGACCGGGCGGTAGGCCCGTGGGAAGTAGGGCTGACCATGGCAGAGTTCGTGTACCCGCCGGTGATCGGAACGGCGCTCACCGTCTTCAGGGCACTCGACCTGCGGATCAGAATCGACGGCGCCGAACACGTCCCCTCCGAGGGCGGCGCGGTCCTGGTGAGCAATCACATCAGCTACCTGGACTTTCTCTTCGCCGGCATGGGTGCCTATCGGGGCGGCAAGCGCAAGACCCGCTTCATGGCCAAGGACGACGTCTTCCGCCACCGCATCTCCGGTCCGCTGATGCGCGGAATGAAGCACATCCCGGTGGACCGCACGGACGGCCAGCCCGCGTACGAAGCGGCCGTCAAGGCCCTGAAGCAGGGTGAGGTTGTCGGGGTGTTCCCCGAGGCCACCATCAGCCGCTCCTTCATGCTGAAGAAGTTCAAGACCGGTGCTGCCCGGATGGCCGCGGACGCCGAAGCTCCGCTGCTCCCGGTGGTGCTCTGGGGTACCCAGCAGCTCTGGACCAAGGGCCGCCCGAAGACGCTGACGAAGCGTCACATTCCGGTCACCATCATGATCGGCGAGCCCATCGAGCTCACCCCCCAGGACAAGCCGGTCATGGTCACCCGCCGTCTGCGGAGCGCCATGTCCGAGATGCTCGACCGCGCCCAGCGCGAGTACCCCGGCGAGCCGGCCGGCCCCGACGACACCTGGTGGCTCCCCGCCCACCTCGGCGGAGCCGCACCCACCCTGGAGGTCGCCGAGGCCGAGGACGAGGCCGAAGCCGCCGCCAAGGCCGAGCGGCGCGCCCAGCGCTGACCGGCTGTCTGCTACCGACCACTTCGGTCGGATCCTCACGTACACCCTTGCGGGGCCGGGACTCCTTCGGTGAGTCCCGGCCCCGCTCCCCCGTCCGCGCTCTCCGGGCTTCCCCTGCTTGCCTTCATACCTTGTCGGAAATCCTTGCCCGAAAGTCCTTGTCCGGAAATGCGGAAAGCCCCTCCCGGTATCCCCGGGAGGGGCTTTCACTAAAAATTGTTCGGCGGCGTCCTACTCTCCCACAGGGTCCCCCCTGCAG
>NZ_BAAATR010000040.1:0-82985 GCF_039533515.1 Kitasatospora cystarginea
GACCGGTGGGAGGTTGCCGTCCGGGTCCACCACCGCGCCCTCCGAGCGCGGGAAGAACTCGTACCAGGACCCGAACAGCGCCCGCTGCCGGTCCACCTGGAGCGGCAGCGGCCGGGAGGCGCTGACCAGTTCGCGCAGCGGGTAGCGGGCCAGCAGTTCGGTCACCTCGGGCGCGAGGGCGGCGGCCAGCCGGCTGAGCGGGGGCAGCCCGGGGTCGCGCAGCGCGTCCACGGCGCCGAGGACGTGCGCGCGCCCCTCCTTCTTCGGGACGCCTGCGGCGGCCCGCTCCAGCAGGTTCGCGCCCTCCTCCAGGACGAGCGCCGTGTCGATCCCGGCGGGCAGCTTTACCGCGGCGGTCTTGCGCCAGCTCTCGACGGGGTCGGACCAGGCCTCCACCAGGTAGGACCAGCGCCCGGGGGCGCTCGGGGCGATGTACGCGCCCCAGCGGTCGGTACCGGGCGCCAACTCGCGCATCGGCGTCCACGGGCCGCTGCGGCCGCGCGGGTCGCGCAGCACCACGTTGGCGTTGACCGCGTCGTGCCCCTCGCGGAAGACGGTGGCGGTGACCAGGAAACTCTCCCCGACCACGGCCTTCGCCGGACGGCGCCCGGCGTCGATCAGGGGGGTGACGTCAAGGACGGGGATGCGGCCGATCACGGTGTCGCTCTCTGTCGTCTTGCGGGCGGGGGCCCTTCGGGAGGAGGCCCGGGGTGCCGGCTTGCGAGGCGTCGCGGTCTTCCGGGCGGCGACCCCGCGCGGGGTCCGTTGATCAGGAGTCTGACGGTCAGTGTCCCGGTTGGCCGCCGCACGAGGAGACGGCAGTGGCGGTTCCGCCTCTGAGGGTGTATCGGGGCCGCCCGCCACCGAGATGGACTGGTCCCGTGTGTCGCCGTGCATGCCAAGCTCCTGCCCGAGATCGGCGGCAGCTCCCGCGGGCCGTGCGGGGCCGGGGGAGTACCGGGAGGACTACGTGGGTGTGGGGGAGGACGTACGTACGGCCGGCTGGAAAACCTGCCCGCGCCGCCGTGCGCGCGTCCCGGCGCGCAGCCCTCGGAGCACGCCCCGGAGTGACCCGACCCACCCGTGAACGAGCAGATCATGGGCCAGGACACGCGTGAGGACAGCGGCTGAGGCCGAATGGGCTACGAAGGCGCTTGATGGTTCGTCAACGCAAGGATCTCCGGCCGTGGGGCAGCAGGGAGGCGCCACCCGGATCGCACTTCCCGCAGCACCAACGACCTTTGTGCATCCTCGCACCACCGGCAAGCCCTGCGTATGGGTAAGCGCGCGATTTCGGACGGTAGGCAGGGGCATATCGGCCAGCGGAAACGGCGCTGTTCCCGGCTGTTCACGCGCCTGGAGCGCAGCTGGGTCATGGCGTGCGCCCCCGCGCGCCCCGTGTGGCCCTGTGCGCTGAATGTGATCTCATCAATAGCCCGAACGGGTGCGCAATACGACAGTTGACGACTCGTCACCTCAGTGCCGGGGTCTAGGCTTCACGCCGTGAAGGCAATCCGCAGATTCACCGTCCGCACCGTCCTGCCCGAACAACTCCAGCCGCTGCATGAACTCGCGCTCAATCTCCGCTGGTCCTGGCACCCCGAGACGAGGGAGCTGTTCCGCTCCGTCGACCCCGAGGTCTGGGCCGCGGTCGGCGAGGACCCGGTACGGCTGCTCGGCGAGGTTCCGGCGACCCGGCTGGCCGCGCTGGCCGGCGACCGCCGCTTCCTGCGCAGACTCGGCGACCTCCACGACGACCTGCGCGACTACCTCACCGGACCGCGCTGGTACCAGTCCGCCGCGTCCCTGGGCGACCGCAACGGCCCGCTGCCCGCCGCCGTCGCCTACTTCTCACCCGAGTACGGGATCGCCGCCGCACTGCCCCAGTACTCCGGCGGGCTCGGCATCCTGGCCGGCGACCACCTCAAGGCCGCCAGCGACCTCGGGGTGCCGATCATCGGCGTCGGCCTGTTCTACCGGCACGGCTACTTCCGCCAGTCGCTCTCCAGGGACGGCTGGCAGCTGGAGCGCTACCCGCTGCTCGACCCGGACGAGCTGGCCGTCAGCCTGCTGAGGGAGAGCGACGGCAGCCCCTGCCGGGTCGACCTGGCCCTGCCGGCCGGGCGCACCCTCGCCGCCCACATCTGGAAGGCCCAGGTCGGGCGGGTGCCGCTGCTGCTGCTCGACTCCGACATCGAGCCCAACAGCCCGGCCGACCGCGACGTCACCGACCGCCTCTACGGCGGCGGCAGCGAGCACCGGCTGCTCCAGGAGATGCTGCTCGGCATCGGCGGCGTCCGCGCGGTGCGCACCTACTGCCGGCTGACCGGCCACCTCGAACCCGACGTCTTCCACACCAACGAGGGCCACGCCGGCTTCCTCGGCCTCGAGCGGATCCGCGAGCTGATCGACCGGAAGGACGCCGCCGAGCCGGGCCTGGACTTCGCCGCCGCCCTGGAGGCGGTCCGGGCCGGCACCGTCTTCACCACCCACACCCCCGTCCCCGCAGGGATCGACCGCTTCGACCGCGACCTGGTGGCCCGCCACTTCAGCGGCGACGCCGCGCTGCCCGGGGTGCCCGTCGAGCAGGTGCTCGCCCTGGGCGCCGAGAGCTGGGACGGCGGCGACCCCAAGCTGTTCAACATGGCCGCCATGGGTCTGCGGCTGGCCCAGCGGGCCAACGGGGTCTCCACCCTGCACGGCCAGGTCAGCCGGTCGATGTTCAACGGGCTCTGGCCCGGGTTCGACGCCACCGAGGTCCCGATCGTCTCGATCACCAACGGCGTCCACGCACCGACCTGGATCGACCCGGCCGTGTTCCTGGCCGGCGCCGCCGAGATCGGCCTGGAGCGTGCCGAGGACGCCCTGATGACCGGTGAGGCCAAGCGCTGGACGGGTCTGGAGCGGATCGGCAACAGCGAGATCTGGGAGCTGCGCCGCACCCTGCGCGGCCAGCTGGTCGAGGAGGCCCGGCAGCGGCTGCGCGCCTCCTGGCGCCAACGCGGCGCGGCTGAGGCCGAGCTCGGCTGGGTCTCCAGCGTGCTGGACCCGGACGTGCTCACCATCGGCTTCGCCCGGCGGGTCCCGTCGTACAAGCGGCTCACCCTGATGCTGCGGGACCGGACCAGGCTGCGGGAGCTGCTGCTGCACCCGACCAGGCCGGTGCAGATCGTGGTCGCGGGCAAGGCCCATCCGGCCGACGACGGCGGCAAGCGCCTGATCCAGCAGCTGGTCGCGTTCGCCGACGATCCGGCGGTCCGGCACCGGATCGTCTTCCTGCCCGACTACGACATGGCCATGGCCCAGCACCTCTACCCCGGCTGCGACGTCTGGCTGAACAACCCGCTCCGCCCGCTGGAGGCCTGCGGTACCTCCGGGATGAAGGCGGCCCTCAACGGCTGCCTCAACCTCTCCATCCTGGACGGCTGGTGGGACGAGTGGTACGACGGCCAGAACGGCTGGGCCATCCCGACCGCCGACGGCATCGGCTCCGCCCTCGACCCGGACAGCTCCGAGGCCGAGCGCCGGGACGACCTCGAGGCCGCCGCGCTCTACGACCTGATCGAGCACCAGGTCGCCGCCCGGTTCTACGACCGGGGCGCGGACGGGCTGCCGCACCGCTGGATCGCCATGGTCCGGCACACCCTGGTCACGCTCGGTCCGAAGGTCCTGGCCGGGCGGATGGTCCGGGAGTACGTCGAGCGGCTGTACGCGCCGGCGGCGGCGGCCCGGCGGGAGCTCAGCGGCCCGGTGGTGCTCGGCGAGCCCTCGTGCGCCGGGGCGCGGGAGCTGGCGCAGTGGAAGGCGCGGGTCCGTGAGGGGTGGCCGGGCGTGCGGGTCGAGCACGTCGAGGCCGAGGGGCTGGCCGAGGCCCAGGAGCTGGGCTCCACGCTCACCCTCCGGGTCCAGGTCTCGCTCGGCAGGCTGGATCCGGCCGACGTCGAGGTGCAGGTGGTGTCCGGGCGGGTGGACGAGTCCGACGCGATCTTCGACGGCGTCGTGCTCCAACTCAAGCCGACCGGCGGTGCCGACCTCGACGGCCGGCACCGCTACGAGGGCTCACTCGAACTCTCCCGTACCGGCCCGTTCGGCTACACCGTCCGCGTGCTGCCCACCCACCGCCTGCTCGCCTCCCCGGCCGAGCCCGGCCTGGTCGCCCTCCCCGCCGAGACGGCCGGCATGGACGCGGGCCTGCTCAGGTAGCCGGGACCGGCCGGGCGGCAGCCCGGTTCCTCAGACGAGGCTCTCCCGCCAGGCGTGGTGGAGGTCGGCGAAGCGTCCCCGTCCGTCGATCAGTTCGGCGGGGGCGCCGTCCTCGACGATCCGGCCCTGGTCCATGACCAGGACCCGGTCGGCGATCTCCACCGTGGAGAGCCGGTGCGCGATGATCACGGCCGTCCGGCCGGCCAGCACGGTCTGCATGGCGCGCTGCACCGCCTGCTCCCCCGGCACGTCCAGCGACGAGGTGGCCTCGTCCAGGATCAGCACCGCCGGGTCGGCGAGCAGGGCGCGGGCGAAGGCCACCAGCTGCCGCTGCCCCGCCGAGATCCGGCCGCCGCGCTTGCGGACGTCGGTGTCGAAACCGTCGGGCAGCGCCGCGATGAACTCGTAGGCGCCGATCTCCCGGGCCGCCCGCTCGACCTCCTCGCGGGAGGCGCCGGGCTTGCCGATGGCGATGTTCTCGGCGACCGTGCCGGAGAACAGGAAGGACTCCTGGGTCACCATGACCACCCCGCGCCGGAGTTCGGCGGCGGACAGGTCGCGCAGGTCGACACCGTCCAGGGTGACCCGGCCGCCGGTCGGGTCGTAGAACCGGGCGAGCAGCTTGGCCAGGGTGGACTTGCCGGCCCCGGTCGCGCCGACCACGGCGGTGGTCTGCCCGGCGGGCAGCACCAGGTCGAAGGTGGGCAGTACCTCCTTGCCCGTCCGGTACGCGAAGCGGACCTGTTCGAAGGCCACCTCGCGGCCCTTCAACGGACTCTGCGGCAGCTGGACGGGCGCGGCGGGATCGGCCACGGCGGGCTCGTGGGCGAGCAGACCGGCCATCTTCTCCAGGGCCGCGGCCGCCGACTGGTAGCTGTTCAGGAACATCGCCAGCTGGTCGATCGGGTCGTACAGCCGCCGCAGGTAGAGCACGAAGGCGGTGAGTACGCCGAGTTCCAGGCTGCCGTCGTTGACCAGGAAGGCGCCGAGCACCACCACGCCGGTGATCCAGGTGTTGGCGGTGGCCCGGGAGCTGCCGACGTAGCGCGCCATCTCCAGCAGGCTGTCCGCGGTGGCGACGGCCGACCGGCGGTTGGCGGCGGCGAAGCCCTCGTTGTTGGCGGCCTCGCGGCGGAAGGCCTGGACCGGGCGGATGCCGTTCATGGTCTCGGTGAACTTGACGATCAGTTCGGCCGACGCCGTCCGGGAACGCCGGTAGACCCGCAGCGAGCGGTGCCGGAACGAGCGGACGGCCAGGTACATCGGCAGGAAGGAGACCAGGGCCGCCAGGCCCAGGCGCCAGTCCATCACCAGCAGGACCACGGTGATGTAGCAGACCGAGAGGATGACCGTCAGCAGTTCCTGGAGGCCCTCGGAGAGCAGCTCGCGCAGGGCGTCCACGTCGCTGGTGGCCCGGGAGATGATCCGGCCCGAGGTGTAGCGCTCGTGGAAGTCCAGGCTGAGCCGCTGGGCGTGCTTGAAGAGCCGGCCGCGCAGGTCGAGCAGGATGTCCTGGTTGATCCGGCCGCTGAGGCGGATGAACGCCCACTGCAGCGCGGTGCTCAGCAGGCCGCAGCCCAGGTAGGCGGCGATCACGGCGACCAGTGGGCCGCTGTCGTGGTGGCGCAGCGCCGGGATGCCCCGGTCCATCGCGACGGCGACCAGCAGCGGGCCCGACTGCAGCGCGGCCTGCTGGACCAGGATCGCCAGCATCGCGACGGCGATCCGGCCGCGGTGCGGGCCGAGCAGTTCGCGCAGCAGGGCGCGGGCGGCACCGGGCGGGACGGGGATGTCCTCGTCCTCGGCCACCGACGGGAGCCGGTCGGCCTCGCTGACGGCCTCCGTGTCCGGAGCGGACTTCGCGGGTTCGACGGTGGTGGTCATCAGGCGGGGCTCCCTTCGAGCGCGGGGGCTGCCGGCGCGCCGGATTGGCCCGACATCAGCTCGCGGTACACCGGCGAGCTCTGCAGCAGTTCCTGGTGGGTGCCGACCGCGACGATCCGGCCCTGGTCGAGGACCGCGACCCGGTCGGCGAGCAGTACGGTGCTCGGCCGGTGTGCCACCACCAGCGCTGTGGTGGAGCCGAGGACCCGGCGCAGCGCCTGCTCGACCAGGGACTCGGTGTGCACGTCCAGTGCGGAGAGCGGGTCGTCGAGCACCAGGAAGCCGGGTTCGCCGACCACCGCGCGTGCCAGTGCCAGGCGCTGGCGCTGGCCGCCGGAGAGGCTGAGCCCCTGCTCGCCGACCTGGGTGTCGGCCCCGGCGGGCAGCCCTTCGACGAAGCCCGCCTGAGCGGTGGCCAGGGCGGCCGCGAGCCGGCCGTCATCGGCGCCGGGTGAGCCCATCAGCACGTTCTCCCGGACGGTGGCCGAGAACAGCGTCGGCTCCTCGAAGGCGACCGAGACCAGCTCGCGCAGCCGCTGCCGGGGGATGTCCCGGATGTCGGTGCCGTCCAGGGTGATCCGGCCGCCGGTGGCCTCGTAGAGCCGGGGGAGCAGTGCGGTGAGCGTGGTCTTGCCGCTGCCGGTCGCCCCGACCAGGGCCATCGTCTCGCCGCTGCGGATGTGCAGGTCGATCCCGCACAGCAGGTCGGGGGAGTCGGCGGGGGCGTCCGGGTAGCGGAAGCGGACGTCGCTGAACCGGATGCCCCGGTCCGCCTCGGCGGGGTGGCCGGAGGGTTGGTCGGCATGCTCGGGTTCGTCCATCACCTCGAAGAAGCGGTCCGTCGCGGTGGCGGCCTCGTTGGCGTACGCGAGCAGCCAGCCCAGCGACTCGACGGGCCAGCGCAGGGCGAGCGCGGTGGAGAGGAAGGCGACCAGGGTGCCGGCGGTGAGCTCGTCGTCGGCCACCCGGACCGCGCCGAGGGCGAGGGCGAAGCCGAGGGCGATCTCCGGCAGGCCGACGATCACGGCCCACAGGTTGGCGAGCTGGTCGGCCTTGGCCAGTTCGGTGCCGCGCAGTTCGCGGGCCTGCTGCCGGAAGCGCTCGGCCATGGTGCGGTGGCGGCCGAAGGCCTTGAGGATCCGGATGCCGAGGATGGACTCCTCGATCACGGTGGCCAGGTCGCCGTTCTGGTCCTGGGCGCGCCGGGCGAGGGTGGCGTACTTGCCCTCGAAGTGGCGGGTGAGCATCACCAGCGGCACGGTGGGCAGCAGGGTGATCAGGCCGAGCCGCCAGTCCAGGGTGAACATCAGCACCGTACCGGTCAGGAAGACCAGCGAGTTGACGATCAGGAAGACCAGCGGGAAGGCCAGGAACAGCCGCATGGTGAACATGTCGGAGGTGGCCCGGGAGAGCAACTGCCCCGAGGGCCAGCGGTCGTGGAAGGAGACCGGCAGGCGCTGGAGCTTGGCGTAGAGGTCGCCGCGCATGGCCTGTTCCACCCGGGCGAGCGGGCGGGCCACGAGCACCCGGCGGACGCCGAACAGTCCGGCCTCGGCCAGACCGAGCAGCAGGAGCACTCCGGCCAGCGGCCAGAGCGCGTGCAGGTCGTGGTCGGCGATCGGGCCGTCCACGATGGCGCGGAGCACCAGTGGTACGACCAGCACGCTGCCGGAGGCGATCAGCGCGGCGGTGACCGAGCCGGCGATCCGCCAGCGGATCTCGCGCGCGTAGGGCCACAGGCGCAGCAGTGAGCGCACCGTGGACCGGTGGACGGGAACGGGGGTTTGGTTCGTGGCCATCGCGCAGAGGGTAGGCGCGACGGTCGCCACTTCTCACCTGGTTTTACCGGCCGGACGACATGAACTGGCCATGGTCGCACCGTGGTTCCGATTCAGAACGGCCTCGTCCGGGACCGTTACGGCGGCGGGTTGCCGGCTGCGCCGTTCCGCGCGGGCACGAGCGGCTGGTCCGCGTCGATGCGGAACAACCGGCAGGAGCGGGCCGCGAGTTGGATGGTGGCCAGGGCCTGGTGGGTGCGACTGGTGAGCTCGGGGCGGGCGGTGTCCAGGACGGACTCGTAGGCGGCGGCCCAGGGCGCGCCGGGCAGGGTGAAGGGGAGGCCCTGGGGGCCGGAGTTGAGCAGGAGCAGGAAGCTGTCGTCCGTGAGGTCGCAGCCGTGCTCGTCCCGTTCGGACATCGCGCTGCCGGAGAGCAGCATGCCGAGCACGGCGGTCGGCGCGAACCAGTCCGCCTCGGTCATCTCCCGTCCGCGCGCGTTGAACCAGGTCAGGTCCTGCTGCCCGCCGGGCACCGTGGCGTGTCCGGAGAAGAAGGCGCGCTGCCGTAGCACCGGGTGCGCCCGCCGCAGCCGGATCAGCCGGGCGGTCAGGTCGTGCAGTGCCCGCCAGTCGGGGTCCTCCAGCAGTGACCAGTCCAGCCAACTGACCGCGCTGTCCTGGCAGTAGGCGTTGTTGTTGCCGTCCTGGGTGCGGCCGAGCTCGTCCCCGGCGGTGAGCATCGGGACGCCGGTTGAGAGCAGCAGTGTGCTGATCATGTTGCGCAGTTGGCGGTGCCTCAGGTCCCGGACGGCGGCGTCGGGCGTCTCGCCCTCGGCGCCGCAGTTCCAGGAGCGGTTGTCGTCGGTGCCGTCCCGGTTGTCCTCGCCGTTGGCCTCGTTGTGCTTGCGCTGGTAGGAGACCAGGTCGCGCAGGGTGAAGCCGTCGTGAGCGGTGACGTAGTTGACGGAGGCGTACGGCCGGCGCCCGCCGCGCTGGTAGAGGTCGGAGGAGCCGGAGAGCCGGTAGCCCAGCTCCCGTACGTCGCGGCGGGCGCCGCGCCAGAAGTCCCGGACGGTGTCGCGGTACTTGTCGTTCCACTCGGCCCACAGCGGGGGGAAGCCGCCGACCTGGTAGCCGCCGGGGGCGACGTCCCAGGGCTCGGCGATCAGCTTGACCCGGCTGAGCACCGGGTCCTGGGAGACCGCGGCCAGGAAGGGGTGGTGCATCTCGACGCCGTCGCCGCCCCGGGCGAGCGCCGCGGCGAGGTCGAAGCGGAAGCCGTCCACGCCCATCTCGGTGACCCAGTAGCGCAGCGAGTCGGTGATCAGGCGGACCACCTGCGGCTGCCGGGTGTCCAGGGTGTTGCCGCAGCCGGTGTAGTCGGCGTAGCCGCGGCGGCTGCGGTCGAGCCGGTAGTACGCGGTGTTGTCGATGCCGCGCAGCGAGAGGGCCGGACCCATCACACCGCTCTCGGCGGTGTGGTTGTAGACCACGTCGAGGATCACTTCGATGCCCGCCGCGTGCAGGGCCCGCACCATCCGCTTGAACTCGCCGACCTGCTGGCCCCGGCTGCCGCAGGCGGAGTACCCGGCGTGCGGGGCGAAGTAGCCGAGCGTGTTGTAGCCCCAGTAGTTGGTGAACCCGCGCTGCTGGAGGTGGTCCTCGCTGACGTGGTGGTGGACCGGCAGCAGTTCGACGGCGGTGACGCCGAGGTCCACCAGGTACTCCAGCGCCGCGGGGTGGGCCAGGCCGGCGTAGGTGCCGCGCAGTTCCGGTGGAACACCCGGGTGGCGCATGGTGAAGCCCCGGACGTGCAGTTCGTACAGGACGGTCTCGGCCCACGGGGTCTTGGGGCGGTGGTCGTCGTACCAGTCGTCGTCGTCATGGACCACCACGGCCCTGGGCACGTACGGGGCGGAGTCCCGGTTGTCCCGTACGGTGTCGGCGACCTCGCGCTCGGGCCAGTTGCGGACGGCGGTGCAGACCGCGTCGTGGCTGGTGTAGTGGCCGTCGATGGCGCGGGCGTACGGGTCGAGCAGCAGTTTGGCCGGGTTCCAGCGGGCGCCGGTCCACGGGTCCCAGCGGCCGTGCACCCGGTAGCCGTAGCGGGTGCCGGGCAGGACGCCGGGCAGGTAGCCGTGCCAGGTCTGGAAGGTCTGCTCGGTGAGCGGGTGCCGGGTCTCCTGGCCGTCCTCGTCGAACAGGCAGAGTTCCACGGCCTCGGCCCCGGCCGCCCAGAGCGCGAAGTTGGTGCCCCGGCGCCCGGCCGGGCCGGTGCGGAAGCGGGCCCCGAGCGGTTGCCAGCTGCCGGGCCAGGGGGCGGCGGTGGTGGGCGGCGGGGTGGTGCCGCCCGGGTGGGCTCTGGCGGGCGCACGTCGACGGGTCTCCTGCCCCAGCTCCTGCCACGCTGCCATGGCCGCACCCTCCCAGCGCGGGGAGTCCCGTTCCCCGCCTCCCTCTTGTTCCCTGATCGGCCGCCGGTGTCACGTGACGGTGTGTCTCGTGACGGACCGTGAACGATTCTGTCCTTACGCTGGTCCTCCCGGCGTCCGCCGAATGAAATCGTTCCCTCGTGTCCACCCGACGATGCGGTCGTTATCACCGGCATCGGGCGGTGGAGACGGGACAACCGAAGCTGGGAGGGCCGATGCACCCGGCGGTACAGGCCTTGGGGCGGTGTGCGGGGGCGCTCGGGCTGCTGCTGCTCAGCGGCTGCTCCGGCCTCCCGGTGTCCGACGACTTCGCGCGGTCCTCGCGCGCCGTGATCACCACCAGCCCGGCGGACGGCGACCAGAACGTCCCGCTGGACGGTTCGGTCAGGGTGAAGGTCAAGAAGGGCCGGCTGGTCTCGGTCCGGCTGACCGACCGCGGCGGCAACCAGCTGAACGGCCGGATCAGCCGGGACGGCACCGAGTGGACCCCGGACGCCGGACTCGCCCTGGCCACCCCCTACCGGCTGGACACGGTGGCCAAGGACGCCTGGGGCCTGAGGTCGGTCAGCCACATCGCCTTCACCACCGTCACCCCCGAACACACCTTCGCGGCGTTCTTCAGCCCCGAGGACGGCAGCACGGTGGGCGTCGGCATGCCCCTCTCGCTGCACTTCAGCCGGCCGATCACCGACCGGGTCGCCGTCGAGCGGGGCATCGGGGTCGACGTCCTGCCGCCGGTGCCGGTGCGCGGCCGTTGGTTCGGCGACCGGCGGCTGGACATCCGTCCGGAGGGGTTCTGGCAGCCGGGCACCCGGGTCACCCTGTCGCTGCGGCTGAGGGACGCGCAGGGCGCGCCCGGCGTCTACGGCATCCAGCGCAAGGACGTCCACTTCACCGTGGGCCGGGCCCAGATCAGCACGGTGGACCTGGACGACCACACGCTGACCGTCCGCCAGGGCTCCCAGGTGCTGCGCACCCTGCCGGTCTCGGCCGGCGGCTCCGGGCACCCGACCTATCTCGGCACCATGGTGGTCTCGGAGAAGTTCGAGGCGACCCGGATGAACTCGCACACCGTGGGCCTCGGCGACGAGTACGACATCAAGGACGTGCCGCACGCGATGCGGCTGACCCAGTCCGGCACCTTCCTGCACGGCAACTACTGGTCGCCCAGGGAGGTCTTCGGCAGCGCCAACACCAGCCACGGCTGCATCGGCCTGGAGGACGCGAAGGGCGGCGACGACGAGGGCCCGGCCGGCTGGCTGTACACGCACTCGCTGGTCGGCGACGTGGTCCAGGTACGCGGTAAGGAGGGCGTGCAGGTGCTGGCCGACAACGGCCTCAACGGGTGGAACCTGCCCTGGGCCCAGTGGACGACCGTGATCGGTCCGGCGGCTCCGCCCGTCCACTGAGTGCACACGACCTCCACCCAGGATTCACTCAGCCGGTCCAGCTATCCTGACCTGCGCAGCCCGCCACTGACCGGTCGATCTTCGGGCCCGGTGCAACTTTTCCGGGGGCGTCACGCGTGTATTCGGTGTGGATACCGGGAGGAAAGCAGCAGTGAAGCCCAATCAGGCGGTCGGCGCCGCGATGGCGATGACCCACGGCCCGGCTCGGCGCGGCGGTGTCCGCGGGGCGGGCCGGCGGGCCGGCGCCGCGCTGCTGATGGGCGGTGTGCTGCTGCTCACCGCGGCCTGCAACTCCGACGGTTCGTCCTCCGGGGACGACGCCGCCGGAGGTTCGGCCTCGGCGGCGCCGAAGACCTCGGCGGCCGTGGTGACGGTCTCGGCCAAGGACGGCGCGGGCGACGTGGCCCCGGCCGGCTTCCAGGTCACCGTGGCCAGTGGCACGCTGACCGGCGTCACGATGGCCGACAAGGACGGCAAGCCGGTGACCGGCAAGGTCTCCTCCGACGGCCAGAGCTGGAAGCCCGACGCCGCGCTCGCGGTCGGCACCGCCTACACCGTGAACGCCCAGGCCAAGGACTCGGCGGGGCTGGTCTCCGCGGCGACCAGCAGCTTCACCACGCTCTCGCCGGCGAAGACCGCCGCCGCCACCGACAACATCGCGGACAACGGCACCTACGGCGTCGGCATGATCGTCTCGGTGAACTTCACCAAGGCGGTCAAGAACAAGGACGACGTGCTCAAGGGCATCACCTTCGAGGCCAGCGACGGCAGCGTGGTGAAGGGCCACTGGTTCGGCGACCGGCGGGTGGACTTCCGGCCGGAGAAGTACTGGAAGCCCGACACCAAGGTGACCATCCACTACCGGCTGAAGAGCGTCGAGGTCTCGCCCGGCGTCTACGGCGACGTGGACAAGGACGAGCCGTTCAAGATCGGCCGGGAGCGGACCAGCACCGTCGACGCGGCCACCCACCAGATGACGGTCCAGCAGGGCGGCAGCACCAAGACCATCCCGATCACGGCGGGCAACGACGACAACCCGTCCTGGAACGGCGTCATGGTCATCTCCAGCAAGGAGAAGGTGACCCGGATGAACTCGGCCACCGTCTCCAACGTGAAGGGCTCCGAGTACGACATCTCGGACGTGCCGCACGCGATGCGGCTCACCGCGTCGGGCACCTATGTGCACGGCAACTACTGGGGCAGCGCGTTCGGCAAGGCCAACGCCAGCCACGGCTGCATCGGTCTGCAGGACGCCAAGGGCGGTGACGACTCGTCGAGCGCCGGGAGGTTCTTCGCGGACTCGATCGTCGGCGACGTGGTGAAGGTGGTCAACTCCAAGGGCAAGACGGTCCAGCCGGACAACGGTCTGAGCGGCTGGAACCTGAACTGGGCCAACTGGTAGGCCGTTTCGGACAGCACGGGTCCGGCCGCCGAATCGGGTGGCCGGACCAATGTGGTGCCTTCGTGACTCGATCCTCGGTGTCGGGCGCAACTTATCGGGCGGATGCGGCGTGTATACCGCTGGGATTCAGTGATGAGGGGACGAAAGTGAAGTCGGTGCGCAGGGCCCTGGTGGCCGGGTTGCTCGGGGGCGCGCTGGCGCTGACCACGGCTTGCAGCAGCGGCGGCGGCGGTGGCTCATCGGACGGCGGCAAGACGGCCGAGTCGAAGGCGGCGGCGTCGGCGGCGCAGATCGCGATCACACCGAAGAACGGTGCCACCGACGTGAAGCCGTCGGACGGGCTGAAGGTCTCGGTGGCGAGCGGCAAGCTGTCCAAGGTCACGGTGACCGACAAGGACGGCAAGGCGGTCGACGGGGCGATATCCGCGGACGGGGCCAGCTGGGTGCCCAAGGCGGGCCTCGCGGTCGGCTCGCAGTACAAGGTCAGCGCCCAGGCCGCTGACGACAAGGGTGTGGTGGCCACTGCCGAGAGCAGCTTCAGCACGCTCACCCCGGAGAACACCATCAACTTCAGCGACAACCTGGCGAAGGACGGCACCTACGGTGTCGGCATGATCGTCCGGCTGGAGTTCAAGAAGCCGGTCAAGAACAAGGACGACGTGGTCAAGAACATCACGTTCGAGGCCACCGACGGCAGCGTGGTGAAGGGGCACTGGTTCGGCAACCAGCGCATCGACTTCCGGCCGGAGAAGTTCTGGAAGTCGGGTACCAAGGTGACGGTGCACTACCACCTGAAGAGCGTTGAGGTGGCGCCCGACGTCTACGGCGCGCGCGACCTCGACGAGTCGTTCACCATCGGCCGTGACAAGGAGAGCACGGTCGACGCCTCGACCCACCAGATGACCGTCGAGAAGGACGGCCAGGTGGTCCAGACCATCCCGATCAGCACCGGCGCCTCCGAGCCGGAGTCCTGGCGGGCCTACAACGGCACGATGGTGATCGAGGCCCGTGAGGGCTCGGCCATCATGGACTCCTCCACCGTGCCGGGCCTGCAGGGCGCGCCGTACAAGCACCCCGTCCCGCACTCGCTGCGGCTTACCGACTCGGGCACCTATGTGCACGGCAACAACTGGTCGGACTCGAGCGTCTTCGGCCACGAGAACGTCAGCCACGGCTGCGTCGGTCTGCGGGACGCGCCCGGTGATGCGGGCGGCGACGACACTCCGGCGGGCAAGTTCTACGCCGACTCGATCATCGGCGACGTGGTGACCGTCAAGAACTCGGTCGGCAACGACGTCAGCCCCGACAACGGGCTGAGCGGCTGGAACATCGACTGGAAGAACTGGTAGGCCGATCGCGCCGTCGGGATCTCGGACCGGCCGGCGACAGGGAGCGCGACGCCGCGGGCCCTGTCGCCGGCCGGTCCCAGCGCAGCACAACTCACAGGGGGGAAGAGCAGATGAGGCGGATCCGGGGCGGACTCACCGCGGGGGCACTGGTGCTGGCCACCGCGGCCTGCAGCGCGGGGGGTGGCGGCGGCTCCGACCAGGCCGCCGCCAAGATGGCGGCCTCGCCCAAGCCGACGGTGTCGGCGGCGCGGATCGACATCGAGCCCAAGGCCGGTGCCACCGACGTGAAGCCGTCGGGTGCGCTCAAGGTGTCGGTGGCGAGCGGCAAGCTGTCCAAGGTCACGGTGACCGACAAGGACGGCAAGGCGGTCGACGGGGCGATATCCGCGGACGGGGCCAGCTGGGTGCCCAAGGCGGGCCTCGCGGTCTCCTCCCAGTACAAGGTGACGGCGCTGGCCAGTGACGCCAACGGCATCGCCACCCAGGCGGAAAGCACCTTCGGCACCCTCACCCCCGAGAAGGACGCGGGCCCGCACGACAACATCGACGACGGCAGCACGTACGGCGTCGGGATGATCGTCTCGCTCAACTTCAAGAAGGCGGTGAAGGACAGGGACGCCGCCCTGAAGGGCATCAGCATCGAGGCATCGGACGGCAGCGTGGTCAAGGGCCACTGGTTCGGCGACGACCGGGTGGACTTCCGGCCGGAGAAGTTCTGGAAGCCGGGCACCAAGGTGACGGTGCACTACCGGCTGAAGAGCGTCGAGGTCTCGCCGGACGTCTACGGCGGGGTGGACAGCGACCAGACCTTCACCATCGGCCGGGACCAGCAGACCACGGTCGACGCCCGCAAGGACACCATGACGGTGGTCCGCGACGGCCAGACCGTCGACACCATCCCGATCACCGCGGGCAAGCCGGGCTTCGACTCCTGGAACGGCACGATGGTCATCGAGGAGAAGGCCGAGCGCACCAGGATGAGTTCGCAGGGCCTCAGCAACGTCTCCGCGGCGGAGTCCTACGACCTCTCCGACGTGCCGCACGCGATGCGGCTCACCGACTCGGGCACCTATGTGCACGGCAACTCCTGGGCGGTGGGCGCGATGGGCTCCTACAACGCGAGCCACGGCTGCATCGGTCTGCAGGACGCCCGGTACGGCAGCGACGGCTCCGACGCCGGCAAGTACTTCCGCTCCGCTCTGGTCGGCGACCCGGTCACCGTGGTGAACTCCAAGGGTGCCGAAGTGGCCGCGGACAACGGCCTCAGCGGCTGGAACACGGACTGGAAGAACTGGTAAACCGGCTGCGGCCGGTTCGAACTAGTAGGGGAGGGCGGGTACATGAGGTTGATGCCCCGAAGGGTGGCAGTCACCACACTGGTGCTGACCACCGCGGTCGGCGGTCTGACGGCCGGCGCGGGCAGCGCGTTCGCGGCCCAGCCGGCCGCGGCCGAGCGGCAGAGCGCAGGGCCGTACGACAACGTCACCAGCGGCAGCACGTACGGCGTCGGGATGATCGTCTCGCTCAACTTCCGGAAGGCGGTGCGGAACAAGGCGGCCGTCGACAAGGCCATCAGCTTCACCACCTCCGACGGCAGCAAGGTCAAGGGCCACTGGTTCGGCAGCTACCGGGTGGACTTCCGCCCGGAGAAGTTCTGGAAGCCGGGTACCAAGGTGACCGTGCACTACCGGCTGAACAACGTCCAGGTCTCGCCCGGCGTCTACGGAGGGGTGGACAGCGACCAGACCTTCACCATCGGCCGCGACCAGCGCACCACGGTCGACGCGGCCAAGCACACCATGACCACGGCCCGCGGCGGCAAGAGGGTGAGCAGCTACCCGATCACCGCGGGCAAGCCGGGCTACGACTCCTGGAACGGGATCATGGTGATCTCCGAGAAGGACGAGCACGTCGAGATGAAGTCCGCGCCCGGCGCTCCCAAGAACGAGCAGTACGACGTGAAGGACGTCCCGCACGCGCTGCGGCTCACCGACTCCGGCACCTATGTGCACGGCAACTACTGGGCCGTGGACTCGATGGGTCGGAGCAACGTCAGCCACGGCTGCATCGGGGTGCAGGACGTCGAGCACGGCAGCAACAGCTCGAACGCAGGGAGGTTCTTCCGCTCCTCGCTGGTCGGCGACCCGGTCACGGTGGTCAACTCGGACGGCGGCAAGGTGGCTCCGGACAACGGCCTGAGCGGCTGGAACCTCGGCTGGAGCAAGTGGTAGGCACCGGCTCAACTCGGCCTAGCCAAAGCTGACTTGCACCTGGCATATGCCAAATGAATAGTGATCGTTTCGTCATTGTCCGTACGCGGCCGCTTGCAGTCCGCAATGATTGGCGCATGGCGGGATGGGGCGAAGCGGAACGGGCATCACATCCGGGAGCGGACCTGGCTGCTGATGGCCGGTCGGCCGACCGGTCCTCGGCCCCGGAGACACTGATGCTGCTCACTCCTCGACAGCTCGAGGAGGAGTGCTTCAGCCGGCTCTGCGAGCTGGTCGCGGGTGAGCAGGAGGTCTTCCTGCCGTCCAGACCGGAGCTCGTCCGGGTGGTCAGACGGGCCGTCGTCGCGGTGCTGGAGGGCTGGCAGCTGCCGCAGCTGCTGGAGGTCGGCGAACTGCTCGCCGGTGAGCTGATGGCCAACGCGGTCCGGCACACCGGCGGGCGGACGGTCAGCGTCCGGCTCAGCCGGCGGCCGGGCTGGCTGCGGATGGAGGTGCGCGACTCCTCGCGGGCGCTGCCCTGCCTGGTCCTGGCCGAGCCGGGCGGCAGCGAGCACGGCCACGGGATCAAGCTGGTGGACGCGCTCTCCGAGCGCTGGGGGGCGGACTTGCTGCCGCGCGGCAAGGGCGTCTGGCTCGAACTGAAGATCCGCGAGCGGCCGGCCTGAGGCCCGGCCGCAGGCCTCGGAAGACGATGCGGGGCCCCGCCCCGCTGATGTGCGGTCGTCGGGGCCCCTGCATGGTCACCGCGGCGGCCAAGGGGGTGCGTGCCGCGCGGTGGATGACGGCCGAACCGGGTCAACTGGAAGGCCGTGAGTTGTCGACGGACGCGCATGCGTCCGGACATGTCCGACTATCGCATGGTCTCAGTACGGGAGCAAATTCGATTGAAAGGTTTGCGATCTATTGAACCTTTGGTATGCGCATAAATTCACGCTGATGCCTGTGAATATTCATTAATGATCTTTAATGGCATGCCTCCCGCAGAAAGCGGTCGAGTGATCGTGCCGTGGGTCCAGCCGCGGGTTCGGCCGTGGGTTCAGCTCTGACCGCCGGCTCCGCCCCGGTTCCACTGGACGAGGTCGTCCCAGGTGGGACCGCCCCGGCGGCGCATCCCGGATGGTTGCTCGGCGGCCGGGTGGCCGAGGCAGACGATCAGCTCGGGCGCCACCTCCTCCGGGAGGGCCAGCAGCGTGGCCACCGCCGCCCGGCTGAACGAGGTGACCGGCCCGGCGCCCAGGCCGATACCGTGTGCCGCCAGCAGCATGGTCGCGGCAGCGGTGCCCACGTCCACGTGCGGGCCCCGGGCGGTCGCAGGGAAGCCGTAACTCCTGGCCCGGGCCCAGTCGACGCAGACCACGATCGCGGCGGCCGGGTGCTGCAGCATTCCCGGTGAGACCAGCCGCAGCGCGCGCAGCAGCGGCGGGTGGGTGACGGCGACGTAGCGGTGCAGGCGGCGGTTCCCGGCGTGCGGCGCGAAGCGCGCGCTGTCGAGCACCGTGCGCAGTTGCTCCGGCTCGACGGGCTCCGCCGTCATGGCGCGCACCGCACGGCGGCTGCGGATGGCCTGGAGCACCTCGTTCACCGGGTGTCCCCGTTCAGGTCCAGGGTGGCCACCAGATGGGCGGCCACCGCCCGACACAGGGCGTCCAGTCGCTCGGTGTACCCCGCAGGATCGCCCGCGCCGACGGCCGTCTCCACGCACCCCTGCCGGACCTCCAGCAGCAACGGCCGCAGCCCGGCGCCGGCCTGAGGGGTGATCATTTCTGCCAGTCGGCCCGCCGCCGTGAGCAGCCGCAGCGGGGCGTACTCGGCCGCCTCGTCCAGCTGGGTACGGGCGGCCGTCACCAGGTACGCGAGCAGCTCGACGGCGTCGTCTTCGGCGAGCACGAGAGTCTGGGACACCGCGGGGCCTCTCTACGGGGCTACCTCAGCAGTCTGCGGCTGCGGCGACCGGACCGCGCGGTGGTGGCGCCCCAAGGGTCAGCTCGCCGGACGGCGTCGTCCCCGGCGAGCGCGAGCGCGAGCGCGGGACGGGCGCGGGAACCGGGGGCGCCGCAGCGGCCCTTCGGCCGGGGCCTCAGTGGTCCGCCGCCGGAGTGTCCCGGCCGCGTGTCGAACGTGCCAGGCGCACCGCTGTCCGGATCCGCTCGGCGTGGGCGTGGACCGCCTCGGGGCCGAGGGGCTCGGGGATGAAGGGCTCGGGGCTGACGGGCATCCTGTGGATCCTGTTGCCGAGGGTCTGAGCGCTGAGGAAGGTGTCGGGCTCGCCGGACGGGGCCTCTTTCCAGCAGTCGTGGCACAGACCTCCCGACAGGTGCTCCGGGCGGCCGGGTACGCCGCAGACGAAGCACTCCATGATCCGGATGATTACGGGTTCGGGCTGCCCGTTCAAGGTGTTCCCTCCGGTCTGGACGGGTGCGGGCGGCATCTTGGCGATGAGCCGCTTGCGGACGAACGCGCCCGCGCAGTGGACGGTTTCGGGCAGCCCGGCGGTGAGGACGGCCGTGAACTGGCGCCGGTCCACCCCGCACGCCAGCCACTCGGCGGCCAGGCCCTCCAGCGCGGCGCACTCGGCGGCCGAGAGCAGCAGCCGGGTGTCGGCGCGGCCGAGCGAGGCCAGCGCCTCGAACGCCTCGGAGCGGGCGGGCCTGGCCGGACGGGTGGCCTCGGTCGGACGGGCGGGGTCGGCCGAGCGGGCGGGCCGGGAGGAGGCTGCCAGTTGGGAGGAGGACGGACCGGCGGGCTGGGAGAAAGTGGCGGGTACCGGCTGCTGGATGCGTCGCGGGGTGGACCGTTGACCGGGGCGTCGGCTCGGTCCTGGGCCGGGCGGGCTGCTCGGGTGGGACGGGCGGTGTGGCTTCGGGCGCCTGGCGCCTCGCTCTTTCGGGTGAATGCCCTTCGGTGGGGCCGGAGTTGGTTCGGACTGGGCGCTGCCGATGCGCCTGGTCGCCAGGAAGTCCGCCCACCAGCCCTTGCCGCGGGCCGTACGGGAGAAGTACGTCCGCTGCACCCAACGGACCTGGCCGACGCCCGCGTTGTCCCTGACCCGATACAGATGTCCGGTTGCCGAGAGGTTCCTCAGTGCCGACAGGACGGCCTGCTGGCCGTAGAGCGGTTGCGAGCCGGCGAGAGTCTTGGCGTCGATGGCGGCGCCGTCGGGCAGCTTGTCGATGAGCGCCGCGATGATCGCCTCGCGTGCGGGAAGGTGTTCGAAGTCGCGTTCGCCTTGGGGAAGTTGATCCGGCGCGGAGTGCTTTCCGTAGCCCGGAGGGGCCATCTTGACCGCGTGCGGGGGCATGGGAGCGCTAAGGTTGGCAGCAGCCACGAGATCGCTCTATTCGATCGAACTGGTCAGGCCCTCGTCCGGTGTCGCAAGCACCGGCGGGGGCCGTTCTGTTGCTGCGCACGCTACACCGAGACTCCGCTGCGTGGCGAACGGTGACGGTAAGTCATATATGCGGGTATGTACGGCGCTTGGGTGGGAGGGTGGTTTCCAACCCACCACCCTCCTGGAAAAGAAAGCGCTCGGGTCTCGGCGCTGGACTCTCGTGCTTCGGGGGCCGGGCTTCGGGGCCACCCGGGTGAGCTCCTCGCGCTCCTCAAGGGCCAGCCTCCCCCGCGAGGGTGAGCCGTTCCCGTGCCCGGGGTGGATGTGTCGTCCGAGGGCTCCCTGCGATCTTTGGCTCGGGCCGGTGGACGAAGCCGGCCGTCCGCACCGATCATGCGCTCGATTCAGGAGGATTCCCTCATGGCGGCTCGCTCCGTCCTCGCAAGGTTGCACGGCCGGGTGGTGGCGGGTGTGCCCCGCTGGGCGGTGTGGGCTGCGTACGCGACCTCTCTGACCGCGCTGCCTGCCGGTCTCTGGCGAATCCTGAGCGTCGACCTCCGGCTGCCGCTGATGGAGGCCCCGACCGACGGCCGCCCGCCGCCGGCATGGTTCGGCGGTGAGTGGTGGTACGTCATCGCACTGAGCGTGGTCAGCGAGACCCTGGCGTTCCTGGCGGTCGGCCTGGTCAGCGAGTGGGGTGAGGTGTGGCCCCGATGGATCCCCGGCCTGGGCGGACGCCGGGTGCCGATCCTTGCCGCGGTCATCCCGGCCGGCCTCGGTGCAACGGTGAACACCCTGCTCTGGCCGTACTCGATGACCATGATCAGCATCGGTCGCAATGTCAACGGTGCTGTCCATACCGGTTCGGGCGTGCATGGCTGGCAGGCAGCCATCTTCTACGGAGCGTACTGGCCGCTGGCCGCCTGGGGGCCGCTGCTCGGCATCCTCACCGTGCACTACTACCGCCGTCGCCGCGCTGCCGAGTCCGCCGACACGGAGGCCCCCGGAAGGCTGGAGCAGTGTCCAAGCGCAGCATGACGGCCCGTTGGCTGGCTGCGTAGGTGAGACCTGGTTCTGGCTCAACCTCCGTGGAGTACTGACTCAGCGTGACTCTTGATCTCGTTCCGTCCTGCGCTCGAACTCCTGGAGGGGCTCACCGGCGCGTACGCCGAGGGGCACCCGGATGACGTCCTCCACCTGCGGCTCTGGCTGCTGGGCGAGGTGGGCCGCTGCGCGGAGGGCATCTCGGAGGCCACCGCCCTCAACGAGCGGGAGCCCGGCGAGTGGGACACCGCGCTGGCGCGGCTGCTGGAGCTGGACGGCCGGCTGGAGGAGGCCCTCGCGCTTCTCCGCTCGTCCACCCACTACCTGGCCGACCTCGACCTGGCCGACATGCTGATCAGGCACGGCCGCCCGGCCGAGGCCCTCGCCTCCATCCCCACGATCGCCGAGGAGCGCGCGGCCGCCGAGCGGAGGGAGCGAGAGGTGGCGGAGCTGCGGAAGCAGGACGACCCCTGGGCCGGGGTGGGCGAGTTCACCCAGGAGCCCCCGTTCTAGGGCCTGTGTGATGTGCCTAGGACACCGTGTCGGCGCAGGCGTCGGAGCTGCTCAGAGGCCGGGAGCGGAGACGGATACCGGCTTGAGGTCCTTGGCGTAGCAGATCTGCACGTACGGACCAGTGCAGTACGCCGGGATCTCGGCGTAGCCGTGGCGAACGTACAGCGAGCGGGCCTCGATCAGGTCGAGGCGGGTGTTGAGGACCATCCGGGAGGCGCCGAGCAGGCGCGCCTCGCTCTCCAGCAGGTCCAGCAGCAGGCCCGCGCCCCCCTTGCCACGGAAGGCGGGGCGCAGGTACACCCGGGTGAGCTCGGCGCGCTCGGCGTCCAGCATCAACAGCCCGCCGCAGGCGGCGGCCTCGCCGCCGTACCAGCCGACGACGAACTGACCCGTGGGCGGGGTGAGCAGCTCGACGCCGTCGTTGGTGAGGCCCTCGTCGATCTCCTGCGAGGTCGCGGGCCGCTTCCAGTAGCGGCTCGCGACCTCGTCGTAGTAGTCGCGGCGAAGTGCGGTCGCGTCGGGGGTGTCGAAGGACTCGGGGGCGAGGCGCCAGGAGGTCATGGCAGTTCTATAGCCGGGGGCGGCGAGCCCTGGCCAGCGAATTTCGGCAGGGGAGTGAGTGGCTACTCGACGCTCTGCCGGGCGGCGTACGCGACGAACTCGGCCCAGGAGGTGGGGGAGAAGGCCAGCTGCGGGCCGTCCTTGTCCTTGGAATCGCGGACGTGGATGGTGTGGGGGCGGGTGGCTACCTCGATGCAGTTGTTGCCATGGGCGTCGCTGTGGCTGGACTTGAACCACTTGAGGGGGGTGCTCATAGTTGCTCCGCTAGTTTGCTGATGAGACGTGCTGATTCCTCAACGGTCATGGCCTGCATGCGGATCATGCCGTAGCGCTGGGTGAGGGCGTTGACGCTCTTCCGGTCACTGTAAATCGCATGTGTCTGCTGCCCTTCCACATAGGCGAGCTGCTCATGCGTGGAGGTTTCGAGCAGGTAGAACGGCCCAGTGAGGCCGACATGAACAGTACTCCCTGAGGGGAGCACCTGGACCGAGAGATTACGCAACTCTCCTGCAGTTAGAAGGTGCTGGAGCTGTTGCTTCATTACTTCTCTCCCACCTACGCCGGTCTGCAGCGCCGCCTCGTAGATCACGAAGCTGAAGAGGGCTGGCGGTCTGCGGGTCAGTTTCTCCTGCCGCTTGAGCCGGAATGCCACTCGCTCCTCGACGATGTCCTCGTCCGGGGGCGGGCAGTGGCCGCCCAGCAGAGCTCTCGCGTAGCCCTCTGTTTGCAAGAGGCCTGGGATCAGTAGGGACTCGAACGCTTGCACAGCGATCGCGTCCTCCTCGGCTGCCATGAAGTCCTGTACGTGAGTCGGGAGCTTCTCCGGCTTCAGGTACTCCGTTGCGGCGATCAGCAGACCCCGCGCGCCGCACAAGTCGTCCGCCACCTGAAGCAGTTGCGGCGTGGGCCGCCGCCGCCCCTGTTCCATTGACTTGATGGTCTCGTACTGGTAACCGGCCTCCTCGCAAAGTTGCTCGCGGGACACCCCCGCCCGCTCACGCCAGAGCTTGATCTGGCTACCGCAATACCGCCAATTCATCGGCGGCGGTGATGCCTCGCTCGTCAACTCGCGCCTCCTATCGGCTCTATGCACGCCACGAGTACAACCGCTTCCGTACGCGCGCCGTGGCTCCCGAGAGTAGGGCCGCGACGGGATCGTAAGAGGGCCGATCGATGGAATCCGCCCCTTCCGGATGACATCCGACGGCCCGTTCAGTGCCAGCCGTGAGCCCCAAGGATCTTGATGACCGTGCGTCCCGCCCCGCCCAGAGTTCCCGTCGCCGCGCCCCCGGAGGTCGAGTGGCGCCTGCCACGCCACTTCCGCAGCGTGGGCCGCGCCCGCAGCCTGCTGCGCGACCAGGCGGCGACCTGGCAACTCCCCTCCGAGGCGGCCGAGATGGCGGTGCTGCTGCTCAGCGAGCTGATGACCAACGCCTGTTGGCACGCCCGCCTCCCCCGGGGCCGCCACATCGCCGCCCGCTGCGTCCGGTATGCCGGCCGCCTGCGCGTCGAGGTCTCCGACGCGAGCAGCGAGATGCCGAAGCCACGCCAGGCGGCACCCGACGACGAGTCCGGCCGGGGCCTCGCCCTGGTCGCCGCCCTCGCCGACGCCTGGGGCGCCCACCCCCGCGACTGCGGCATCGGCAAGACCGTCTGGTTCGAACTCGGCCTCCCGCCGGGCGACTCACAGCCCGATGCCCCACAAGGTGCCCCGGTAGCGGACCGGTAATCCGACCACCGGCCAGAGCCGCGAAACCGCGTGACCTCGGGCTGGTTCAGCTGCTGAGACCACCCCGGGTCGAAGGGCAGGGACGGGCGGCCGGTGACCTGCACCTACACTCCCGGGGTGCCAACTCATCAGCTGATAGCCGTGGCCGTCGGCCTCACCATCGGAATCGTCTTCGGCCTGCGCCTTCGCCGCGCGAACCAGCGCCGCGCGGGCAAGCCGCTGTCGTTCGACTTCAAGGCGCACGGCGGTCGGAACTTCATCGATCAGACGCTTCTCATCACCAATCCGAACGCGAGCGACGTGGCCCCCGTGCTGGCGTTCACGGCCCTGGGCAAGGACGGGAGCGCCGTGCCCGGGGTCCAGGTGACCACCGCTTTCGGCAGCGACCAGGGCAGGCTCGTGGTCCACTCGGGCAGGGGTTTCGACGTGCTGGCCTTCAGCGGTCCCGACGCGGCCCTGGTCGCCGACGTCCGGGTCACCGTCAAGAAGATCATCGCGATGCGGACCGCCGGCCCCGCGGGCTACATCGACGCGGAACCGCTCGACGGGAACGGCAAGCCGGTGAGCAGGTTCGCCCCGTTCACGGCCGTCGTTCTGCGGAACCCGCATCCGGTGCCCGTTTCGCGCCGCATCGTCCACCTGGCCTACGACTCGCCGAAGGCCGGAGCCTCGCAGCAGGTCGTCCATCGCACCCCGATCGGGAACCTGGCCGTCGTGCCGGCCGGGGGCGAGCTGGTCGTCCCCGTCCCCGAGCCGGTCGCGGCCGAGATCCGCCGCTGCTCGGCCGGCCGGGCGGTCAGCGTCAAGACGTACCCGTCGTCCTGCTAGTGCCGCATCGGCCGACGTCCGCCCCGGCGTTCCCGTCCCTCGCGCCGTTCTGTGAGCCGGTGGGCTCGTGGCCGTTTCCGGGAGTTGGAGGAGAGCTCGGACGGCTTTGGTCAAGAGCCCGGTCCCTTGTGCATCCCGTTCAGGAAAGGCTGGATCGCTGGGCGCGTCCCACCTTACGGTGGCGCCATGAGCAATCACTCCGAAGCGCCTGTCGCGCCCGTCGAGGCCTATGAACCCCCCTACTACGTGGCTGTGTTCACCGCGGTGCGAACCCAGGACCAGAGTGGCTACAGCGAGACCAACGCACGCATGGAAGACCTGGTGAAGGACGTCCCCGGGTTCCTGGGGATGGACCACGCGCAGACGCCTGGCGGGCTGTCCATCACCGTCGGGTACTTCCGCGACGCCGACGCCCTCGCGGAGTGGCGGGGCGACGCCGAGCACCGCGCGGCGCAGAAGCGCGGGCAAGCCGAGTGGTACCAGAGCTACACGCTGCATGTAGCGAAAGTGGAGCGGAGCCACGGGTTCGTGCGAGCGCAGGTCGCGCAGAGCCCGACAGCAGGCTGACCAGCCGAAGTCACCTCGGCGACCGTTCCGCCACAAGCTCGCATCGAACGGGTGGGCGTGCCCCTCGCGAGCCCGATCCGGCGCCGCATCAGAGAACCTTCGCACTCCGATGACCGGAAGTCCCCGGCCCGCAGGGCGCGGACCGGGGACTTCGGGCTTGCTCAGCGCGGGGGCGTCAGCACTCGATGACGTTGACCGCGAGGCCGCCGCGCGAGGTCTCCTTGTACTTGATCTTCATGTCGGCGCCGGTCTCCTTCATGGTCTTGATCGCCTTGTCGAGGGAGACGTGGTGGCGGCCGTCGCCGCGCAGGGCCATCCGGGCGGCGGTGACGGCCTTGACCGAGGCCATGCCGTTGCGCTCGATGCAGGGGATCTGGACCAGGCCGCCGACCGGGTCGCAGGTGAGTCCCAGGTTGTGCTCGATGCCGATCTCGGCGGCGTTCTCGACCTGCTCGGGGGTGCCGCCGAGGACCTCGGCCAGGCCGCCGGCCGCCATCGAGCAGGCGGAGCCGACCTCGCCCTGGCAGCCGACCTCGGCGCCGGAGATGGAGGCGTTCTCCTTGAAGAGCATGCCGATCGCGCCGGCCGCCAGCAGGAAGCGGACGATGCCCTCGTCGTCGGCGCCCGGGATGAAGTTCAGGTAGTAGTGCAGGACGGCCGGGATGATGCCCGCCGCGCCGTTGGTGGGGGCGGTGACCACCCGCTGGCCGGAGGCGTTCTCCTCGTTGACGGCCATCGCGTAGAGGGTGACCCACTCCATCGCGTTCGCCGGGCCGATGCCCTCGGCACGCAGCGCCCGCGCCCCGGCGGCGGCGCGCCGGCGGACCTTGAGCCCGCCCGGCAGGATGCCCTCGCGGGCCATGCCGGCCGCGACGCATTCCTTCATCACGGCCCAGATCTCCAGCAGCCCGGCCCGGATCTCGGCCTCGCTGCGCCAGGCCTTCTCGTTCTCCAGCATCAGACCGGAGATGGACAGGCCGGTCTCCCGGGTGAGGCGCAGCAGCTCCTCACCGGTGCGGAAGGGGTAGCGCAGCGCGGTGTCGTCCGGCTTGACCCGGTCAGCGCCGATCGCGTCCTCGTCCACCACGAAGCCGCCGCCGACCGAGTAGTAGGTCTTCTCCAGCACCGGGACGCCGTCGGCGTCGTACGCTGCCAGGGTCATGCCGTTGGCGTGGTAGGGCAGGGACCGGCGGCGGTGCAGGATCAGCTGGGTGCCGGGGTCGAAGGGGATCTCGTGGTCGCCCAGCAGGAGCAGGCGCTTCTCGGCGTTTATCCGCTCCACGTCCAGGTCGGCCTTGTCGACGTCGACGGTGCGGGGGGAGTTGCCCTCCAGGCCGAGCAGCACGGCCTTGGGGGTGCCGTGGCCGTGGCCGGTGGCACCGAGCGAGCCGAACAGCTCGGCGCGGACGGAGGCCGTCTGGGCCAGCAGTCCCTCCGACTTCAGGCGGCGTGCGAACATCCGGGCCGCCCGCATCGGGCCGACCGTGTGCGAGCTGGACGGGCCGATGCCGATGGAGAAGAGGTCGAAGACGCTGATGGCCACGGTGGACGTCCTTGTCTGGGTCTCGTGGAAGGACTTGCTAGCGGTACATGGGTCGGGGCACCGCGCTCACTGTCCAGTGTGCGCGGTGCCCCGGAGTTCCAGGTGACGGCGGCGGAGTGAGGCCGGTCACCCAGGGCGGGACGCCGGTGGCTCCCGGGGAGGCCTACAGCTCCGGGTAGAGCGGGTACTTCGCGGCCAGCGCGGTGACGCGGGCCCGGAGCGCGGCGGCCTTCTCCTCGTCGAAGGAGGGCAGCAGCGTCTCGGCGATGACGTCGGCGACCTCGCGGAAGTCCTCGGCCTGGAAGCCGCGGGTGGCCAGGGCCGGGGTGCCGATGCGCAGGCCGGAGGTGACCATCGGCGGGCGCGGGTCGTTCGGGACGGCGTTGCGGTTGACGGTGATGCCGACCTCGTGCAGCCGGTCCTCGGCGTCCTGGCCGTTCAGCTCGCTGTTGCGCAGGTCGACCAGGACCAGGTGGACGTCGGTGCCGCCGGAGAGGACGGAGACGCCGGCGGCGGCGGTGTCGTCCTGGAGCAGGCGCTCCGCCAGGATCTTGGCACCCTCCAGGGTGCGGCGCTGGCGGTCCTTGAACTCCTCCGAGGCGGCGACCTTGAAGGCCACGGCCTTGGCGGCGATCACGTGCTCCAGCGGGCCGCCCTGCTGGCCGGGGAAGACCGCGGAGTTGATCTTCTTGGCGAACTCGGCCTTGGAGAGGATCACACCGCCGCGGGGGCCGCCCAGGGTCTTGTGGGTGGTGGTGGTGACCACGTCCGCGTACGGGACCGGGGACGGGTGCAGACCGGCGGCGACCAGGCCGGCGAAGTGCGCCATGTCGACCATCAGCAGCGCGCCGACCTCGTCCGCGATGCGGCGGAACTCGGCGAAGTCCAGCTGGCGCGGGTAGGCGGACCAGCCGGCGATGATCAGCTTCGGCTGGTGCTCCTTGGCCAGGCGCTCGACCTCGGCCATGTCGACCAGACCGGTCTTCTCGTCCACGTGGTACGCGGCCACGTTGTAGAGCTTGCCGGAGAAGTTGATCTTCATGCCGTGGGTCAGGTGGCCGCCGTGGGCCAGGCTCAGACCCAGGATGGTGTCACCCGGCTGGATCAGCGCGAACATCGCGGCGGCGTTGGCCTGCGCGCCCGAGTGCGGCTGGACGTTGGCGTGCTCGGCGCCGAACAGCTCCTTGATCCGGTCGATGGCGATCTGCTCGACCACGTCGACGTGCTCGCAGCCGCCGTAGTAGCGCTTGCCGGGGTAGCCCTCGGCGTACTTGTTGGTCAGCACCGAGCCCTGGGCCTCCATGACCGCCACGGGGGCGAAGTTCTCAGAGGCGATCATTTCGAGGGTGGTCTGCTGACGGTGCAGCTCGGCGTCGACCGCCGCGGCGATCTCGGGGTCGAGCGCGTGCAGGGACTGGTTCAGAACCGTCATGGAGATGGGTCTTCCTGTGGGGCGGGGCAGGGGACCTGAGGAGGCGTGGGGCGGCCGCCGCGCTGCGGCCGCCGCCCCCGAAGGGCCGGAAGGGTCAGGCGCCGATGAAGGCGTCGTACCCGGCGGCGTCGAGCAGCTCGTCGGTCGCGGTGACGCGGACCTTGTACAGCCAGCCGCCGGTGAAGGGCTCGCCGTTGACCAGGGCCGGGTCGTCGATGACGGCCTGGTTGATCTCCACGACCTCACCGGTGGCCGGCGAGAACAGGTCGCTGACCGACTTGGTGGATTCGAGCTCGCCACAGGACTCACCCGCGGTGACGGTGTCACCGACGTTCGGGAGCTGGACGTACACGATGTCACCGAGCGCGGTGGCCGCGTGCTCGGTGATGCCGACGGTCGACACGCCGTCCTCGTCGGCGGCGGTCAGCCACTCGTGCTCCTTGCTGTACTGCAGGTGCGTGGGGTTGCTCATGGCGTCATTCTCCAGGATCGCAAGAGGGTAGGGCGAAGCCGTCCGCTGAGCGGACCGGACAGGCGGGGGTTATGAGACGGCCGGGGCGGGCCGTGGGCTCAGCGGGCGCGCTTGTAGAAGGGCAGCGCGACGACCTCGACCGGCTCGTGCTTGCCGCGGACGTCCACCGCAACTGCCGTACCGGGCGCGGCGTGTGCGACGTCCACGTACGCGATGGCGATCGGCTTGCCCAGGGTGGGGGAGGGGGCGCCGGAGGTGATCCGCCCGATCACGGTGCCCTCGGCGTCGACCACCGAGTACTCGGCGCGCGGCACCCGCTTGCCCTCGGAGACCAGGCCGACCAGCTTGCGCGGCGCCTTGGACTCGGCCTCGGCGGCGGCCTGCTCCAGCGCCTTGCGGCCGACGAACTCGCCGCCGCCCGTGGTCTTGTCGAAGCGGACCACCCGGCCGAGCCCGGCGTCGAAGGGGGTCAGCTCGGTGGAGAGCTCGTGCCCGTACAGCGGCATGCCCGCCTCCAGGCGCAGGGTGTCCCGGCAGGACAGGCCGCACGGGACCAGGCCCTTGTCGGCACCGGCCGCGCTCAGCGCGTTCCACAGGTGCTCGGCGTCGCCGGGGGCGCAGAAGACCTCGAAGCCGTCCTCGCCGGTGTAACCGGTACGGGCCAGCCAGACCTGACGGTCGGCCACCGTGGCGGGCAGCAGCGCGTAGTACTTCAGACCCGGCAGGTCGGCGTCGGTGAGCGAGGCCAGGATGGCGTTCGCCTCCGGGCCCTGGACGGCGAGCAGCGCGTAGGCGTCCCGGTCGTCCCGGACCGCGGCGTCGAAGCCGGCCGCGCGCTCGGTGAGCGCGTCCAGCACCACCTGGGCGTTGGAGGCGTTGGCGACCACCATGTACTCGTCCTCCGCGGTGCGGTAGACGATCAGGTCGTCGAGGATGCCGCCGTCCTCGCGGCAGATCATGGTGTAGCGGGCGCGCAGCACGCCGAGCGCCGAGATGAAGCCGACCAGTGCGTGGTCGAGCAGCTCGCCGGCCTGCGGGCCGGAGACGGTGATCTCGCCCATGTGCGACAGGTCGAACAGGCCGGCCTTGGTGCGGACCGCGATGTGCTCCTCGCGCTCGCTGCCGTAGCGCAGCGGCATGTCCCAGCCGGCGAAGTCGGTCATGGTCGCACCGAGGGAGCGGTGCAGGGCGTCGAGCGCGGTGTGACGGAGGGACACGGCGGAACTCCTTGGCTGGGGCACTCAGGGGTTGACCTGCGTACGGGCACACGGGGGTGGAGTCTCCCCGTCTGTCGTCACAACCTGAGAGCTTCACCGCTAACCAAGGATGGCGGCTTGCACCGTGGGTGGGCGCACGGCGCGGCCGTGTCCACTTTCCAGATCTGCCTCGCCCGTGCGGTAGGGGTGCCTGAGAGATTCCGGGGAGGACTTGCTCCTTCGGCGCCGGCCCGTGCCCGTGCAGGGCACTCCGGACTCTCCCGCGCGGGTTCGAACGGCCAGTATGAAATTGGGCGCTGCGTATGAGCGCGCTCATCATGGCATGCCGGGTGGGCCGAGGGGGAGAGGGGTCGGACATCTCCTCCCCAGGTGGGGCGGGTTCACCCTTGCGGTACGGGGGCGCATCGGGGACGGACCGCCTCCCGCTACCCTTCTGGCAGCGGTGGAGACCGGGGCAGCACCCGGTCAGGTTGGAGGGGCAGGAGCCGATGAGCTACCCGGCTGGCGAGACGCAGGCATGGGCTGAGCCCGGTACGGCCCCGACGGGCGGCGGCTGGCCCGCCAACGAGCTGGAGCAGGTGCTCACCGCCGCGCTCGGCGAGCCCGGCGCGACCGCCAGGGTGGTCGAGGTGCTGGCCCGCAGCCAGGTGTGGATCCCGCTGCCGGCCGGTGCCGACCCGCAGGGCGCCTCGCTGGACCTGCCGACCATCGAGCTGGCCGGCGCGCCGTACGTCCCGGTCTTCTCCTCGCAGGAGGTGTTCCTGCAGCACGCCCCCGGGATGCCGTTCGCTGTCGCCCCGGTCTGGGAGTTCGCCCGCGGGCTGCCGCTGGGGGTCGGGATCGCGGTCAACCCTCAGGCCCCGGTGGGCATCCCGATCCCGCCCGAGGGGGTCGGCGAGCTGCGGCGCGGCCCGCAGGGTGACCGCTGGCAGGGGCAGCCGGACGGCGCCAAGGTGGCGCTGCGCGAACCCGAGCCGCACGAGGAGCCGTACGCCTTCCTGGCCGCGGCCGCCGCCGAACTCGCCACTCTGCCCGGGGTGCTGACGGCCCGTCGGGCCTGCGCCTCGGTGGAGGGGGACGCCCCGGCGCTGTTCGTCGGAGTGCAGTTCGACCCCGACCTGCTGACCGATCCGGCACAGGCCAACGAGGCGCTCGGCCGTGCGCTGGGAACCGCCCCGCTGCCGTACGGCGTCCACCTGGTGCTGCTCGACCTGGTCGCCGACCCGGTGGTGGAGTGGCTGCTCACCCGGGTGCAGCCGTTCTACGTCCGGGGCTGAGCTGGTGAGTAAGGGGCGGTGGTGTCAAGTCCGTCGGCGCCGCCCCATAGGCTGCTGCCCGGCAGCGGCGTACGGTCGGGTGAGCGGCCCGCTGTCCGAGTAGCGGCAGCGCGTGCCGACGGACGAGTACGGAGAGGGCCCGACGTGAGCGAGCAGGGCATCGGGGCACCCCGGACCAGGGGGCGGTGGACGCGTACGTCCGCCATGCCCGGAGCGCTCGCCCGGGGCACCCGGCCGGAGGCGGGGGCATGAACGGCACAGTGGCAGGCGGCGCACCGGGCTGGGGCCAGCCCCCGGCCGCACGTCCGGCGGCCGATCCGGCTGCCATCGAGCGTGCCCTGCGCGACGTCGCACCGGAGCGCTGGGAGGCGTACGAGAACCTGCTGCGCGCCCTGGCCGAGGGTCAGGTGTGGATGCTGCTGTGGCACGGCACGCCGGGCAGCCCCGACGCCCAGTACGGGAACATGGACATCGGCGGGCACGGCTACGCACCCGCCGTCACCTCGCCCGAGCAGTTGACCGCGAGCGGCTGGGCCCGCGGCCATGAGGTGATCTCCGGGCTGGAGGTCGCGAACGCGCTCTACCGGACCCGCTGGGGCCTGTGGCTCAATCCCCATGTGCCGGGCGGCGGCATCGGCGTCCCGTGGGCCGACCTGCGCCGGATCGCGGCCGGGCTGGACCGGCTGCCCGCGGGGCCGCTCCAGCTGGGCGAACCCCAGGTGCAGGCACCCCAGTTCTACGCGGTGCTGGAGCAGCAGGCCTCCGAGGTGCGCCCGCTGCGCTCGCTGCGCCGGGCCTGGGTGCAGCCGGCCCTCGGCGAACCGTACCTGGCGATCGGGCTGGACCTGTACGACACCTCGCCGCCCGCCGTCGAGGCCGCCCGGGCCCTGGTGCAGCGGGCGGCCGCCCATGCGCCAGAGGGGCTAGCGGTCTCCACCGTGCTGATGGCCGACGACTACGACCCGGTCGCGATGTGGCTGCGCGCCTGCGCCCGCCCGTTCTTCGACCGCGACGCCTGGCAGGGCCACCCGACCCGCTGACCGGGGAGACCCCCCGGAGGGAGGGCGACCGCGTGACCGGCCGCCCGCCGAGCCGCAATCCCGCCCGGGCGGCCCTGTGGGCGCCGGGTGGCCGCAGGGCTCGGACGGCGTGTCAGTTCGCATGCGTGTGGCATCTTACCGGCACTGCGCCAGGTGGCTGAAGGGCCTCATGCGGCCGGATTCACCGTGCATGCCCGCAGATCACAGCTTTGCATCCTTCGGCTGCCAGGGCTGGCGCAAGGTTGTCCGAATGACGGAGAGTCTGCGCAAGCAATGACGGCGCCCGCCCCACAAGGGCGACATCGCGCCGACTGCCTGACCCCGCGCGCTGTGCACGCTGCGCGGCAGCACTTCGGCATGTCCTGCTCCGAATGCAACTCCCGCACCACTTGGCACTGTTCGCACTTCCACCGCGCGCCCGACGTCCGGCGCGATGTCAAGTGCACCCGTGAACAATCACTTCTTCACTGCCGCACCCGGGCACCACCGCACCGACGCACCCGCACCACACCGCAAATGTCGCGACAACCGGACCGTCCTCGGCCCGGGCCCTGACCGGGTCCGGTCACTCCGGGTACGGCCAGGACCGTGGGCCGGCCACCGTCGGCGAGGGGAACGAACTGACACATGACCACACCCACCGAGACCACCGGGTCCGCCCCTGAAGCCGGACCCGCCGAGGCCCCGTCGAAGCAGATCGAGGGCCGCTCACCGGGCCGGATCGCCTGGAGCCGGTTGAAACGCGACAAGATAGCCATGGCCGGCGGCATAGTGGTGATCCTGCTGATCCTGGCGGCGATCCTCGCGCCGGTACTGACCTCGCTGTTCGGCCATCCGGCGGACCAGCCGCATCCGGACCAGATCAACGCGGACACCGGCCTTCCCAAGCACCCCTTCGGCGGGATCAGCGGCGACTTTCTGCTGGGCGTCGACCCGGTCTTCGGCCGTGACGTCTTCAGCCGCATCGTTCACGGCGCCCAGATCTCGCTCACCGTGGCCTTCCTCTCCGCCGGCGTCTCGGTGGTGATCGGTGTACTGATGGGCGTCGCCGCCGGCTACTTCGGCGGCTGGGTGGACGCGGCGATCAGCCGGGTGATGGACGTCCTGCTGGCCTTCCCCCAACTGCTCTTCAGTATCGCGCTGGTGTCCGTGATGCCCGACAGACTGCTCGGGCTGAGCGGAACCGGCGTCCGAATGGCGATTCTGGTCCTGGTGATCGGCTTCTTCGGCTGGCCCTACATCGGACGCATCGTCCGCGGTCAGGCGCTGTCGATGCGCGAACGCGAATTCGTGGACGCGGCTCGCAGCCTCGGCGCCGGCAGTGGTCACATCCTGCTGCGCGAGCTGCTCCCGAACCTGGTGGCGCCGGTCCTGGTCTATGCGACCCTGATCATCCCCACCAACATCCTGAGCGAAGCGGCACTCAGCTTCCTCGGCGCCGGCGTCAAGCCGCCGACGCCCTCCTGGGGACAGATGCTCTCCGACGCCACCAAGATCTACCAGGTCGATCCCACCTACATGGTGATCCCGGGCCTCGCGATCTTCATCACCGTGCTCGCCTTCAACCTCTTCGGTGACGGGCTGCGCGACGCGCTCGACCCCAAGGGCAACTGAGCCCGCTGCACCACCCCAACTCCCAAGGCCGGCCGGCCGTTTCCGGCCACTGCCCGACTCGGGTGCCCCACAGCCCTCGGCGGACCGCTCAGGCCCGCGCATCTTCAGGAGGATCCGTACTCATGAAGCGAAACCGGACGCTCGCCGCCGCCGCCCTGGTGGCCACGCTGGCCCTCACCACCTCAGCCTGCGGCGGCTCGAAGGGCGGTGGTACCTCCGGTGCCTCCGGCACCTCCGGCGCCGGCTTCAACGCCGCCGTGGACAAGGTGGTCAACCCCTCTGACAAGAAGGGCGGCACCCTCAACCTCTGGACCAGCACCGACGCCGACTCCTGGGATCCGGGCCGCGCCTACTACGCCTCGGTCTGGAACATGGAGCGCTTCTACACCCGGACCCTGCTGTCCTTCGACGCCAAGCCGGGCAAGGACGGCCTGAAGCTGGTGCCGGACCTGGCCAGCGCGCAGCCCGAGATCTCCAGCGACGGCAAGACCTACACCTTCAAGATGAAGAGCGGCCTGAAGTTCGAGGACGGCTCCCCGATCACCTCGAAGGACATCAAGTACGGCATCGAGCGGCCGTTCGCCGCCGACGTGGTCGCCGGCGGCCCGACATACCTGATCAACGACCTGGACCAGGGCCAGAACTACAAGGGTCCCTACACCGACTCCGACCCCAACAAGCTGGGTCTGAAGTCGGTCGAGACCCCGGACGACACCACCATCGTCTTCCACCTGGCCAAGCCGGACTCCTCGTTCCCGTACCTGCTCGCGATGGGCCCCGCCGCGCCCGTGCCGCAGAAGCTGGACACCGGTGCCAAGTACGGTGACCACCCGGTCTCCTCGGGCCCGTACAAGTTCAAGTCGATCGAGCCCGGCAAGGGCATCGAGCTGGTCCGCAACGAGAACTGGGACCCGGCCAGCGACCCGTACCGCAAGGCGCTGCCGGACGTGGTCAAGCTGACCGTCACCACCAACTCGGACGACATGGACGCCCGGCTGCTCAACGGCACCGCGGACATCGACTACTCCCAGACCGGTCTCTCCCAGGCCGCCCAGGCCAAGGTCCTCGCGGACCCGAGTCTGAAGGCCAACACGGACGACCCGTTCACCGGCTTCATCCGCTTCATCTCGATCATCCCGAAGGTCGCGCCGTTCGACAACATCCACTGCCGCAAGGCCGTGATGTACGCCGCCGACACCACCGCGCTGCAGACCGCCCGCGGTGGTTCCTACGCCGGTGCGATCTCCGGGAACATGCTGCCGCCCAACATCGCCGGCTACGACAACTACGACCCGTACGGCCTGACCCAGGGCAAGCCGCAGCTCGACAAGGCCAAGGAGGAGCTGAAGGCCTGCGGCAAGCCGGACGGCTTCACCACCACCATCGCGGTCCGTGGCAACAAGGACAAGGAAGTCAACACCGCCGTCGCCCTGCAGACCGCGCTGAAGGCCATCAACGTCACGGTCAACGTGGACCAGTACGACGGCAAGCTGTACCAGTCCGTGATCGGCGCGCCCGACGTGGTCCACCAGAAGGGCTACGGCCTGATCGTGATGGGCTGGGGTGCCGACTTCCCGAACGGCGCCGGCTTCCTGCAGCCGCAGGCCGACGGCCGGTTCATCACCAAGACGGGCAACGCCAACTACCCCGAGACCGACGACCCGCAGATCAACGCCTGGTTCGACCAGGCGGCGGCCGAGCAGGACCCGGCCAAGGCCGCGGAGATCTACAAGCAGATCAACCACAAGATCACGGACAACGCGACCTGGCTGCCGATCGTGGACGACAAGGCGCTGAACTACCGCAACCCGCGCCTGACCAACGTCTACTTCAACGACGCCCTGCAGGAAGTGGACTTCCAGGCCCTCGGCGTCTCCGACGGCAAGTGATCCGCACCGCCCGCGTCCCTAGTTCGCTCCGCTAGTCCGAAGGGCAGGTGAAGGCTCCGTCCGGGCCGGCCGGCACCCCTACCGGGGTCCGTCGGCCGGTCCCGGCGGCGCCGACCGCAGTGCTCGTGTATTTCATCCGACGGCTGGTCAACGTCGTCGTCATGCTGCTGGTGGTCTCTGCGGTCACCTTCGGCATCTTCTTCATGGTGCCCAAGCTCACCGGCAGTGACCCCGCGCTGCTGTACGTCGGCAAGATCGCCGACAAGGCCGCGGTCGAAGGCATCCGCCACAAGATGGGCCTCGACAAGTCGATCCCGGAGCAGTACTTCCTGTTCCTGAAGGGCCTGTTCGTCGGCCGCGACTACAGCACCGGTGTCGACGTCACCCACTGCGCCGCTCCGTGCTTCGGGTACTCCTTCAAGACCGAGCAGGCGGTCTGGCCGCTGCTGCTCGACCGACTGGGCGTCACCGCCTCGCTCGCGGCCGGTGCCTCCGTCATCTGGCTGGTCTTCGGCACCGCCACGGGTGTGGTCTCCGCCCTGCGCCGCCGCACCATGCTGGACCGCATCACCATGACCACCGCGCTCGCCGGCGTCTCGCTGCCGATCTACTTCACCGGCATGCTGGCCAGTGCGATCTTCGTGTACCAGCTCGGCTGGTTCCCGCACGACTACGTCAACCTCGGCGACGACCCGGTCGCCTGGTTCCAGAACCTGGTCCTGCCCTGGATCACCCTCGCCTTCCTGTACGCGGCGACCTACGCCCGGCTCACCCGGGCCACCCTCCTCGAGGTGCTCGGCGAGGACTACATCCGTACCGCCAGGGCCAAGGGCCTGAACGAGCGGACGGTGATCGGCAAGCACGCCCTGCGCTCCACCCTCACCCCGATCCTCACCATCTTCGGCATGGACCTCGGCGCCCTGATCGGCGGCGCGGTGCTCACCGAGTCCACCTTCAACTTCCGTGGTCTGGGCTACGAGGCGGTCGCGGCGATCAGCGCCAGCGACCTGCCGGTGATCATGGGTGTGACGCTCTTCGCCGGCTTCTTCATCATCCTGGCCAACCTGCTGGTTGACGTCCTGTACGCCGTTGTCGATCCCCGGGTGAGGCTGGCATGAGCAAGACCGAGAAGACCCCCGCGCCCGCCCCGGAGCAGACCGTGGGGGAGCGGCCCTTCCTCTCCGTGCGCGACCTGCGGGTGCACTTCCCCACCGACGACGGCCTGGTCAAGTCCGTCGACGGTCTGAACTTCGACCTGGAGAAGGGCAGGACGCTCGGCATCGTCGGCGAGTCCGGCTCCGGTAAGTCCGTCACCTCGCTCTCGATCATGGGCCTGCACCGCACCGGCACCAAGCGTGGCGCCCCCCGGATCAGCGGCGAGGTCTGGCTGGACGGCGAGGAGTTGGTCGGCGCCGCCCCCGACCGGGTCCGGCAGCTGCGCGGCCAGAAGATGGCCATGGTCTTCCAGGACCCGCTGACCGCGATGCACCCGTACTACACGGTCGGCGCCCAGATCATCGAGGGCTACCGGGCGCACCACCCCGGTGTCGGCAAGAAGGACGCCCGCAAGCGGGCCGTCGAGATGCTGGACCGGGTGGGAATCCCCCAGCCGGACAAGCGGGTCGACGCCTATCCGCACGAGTTCTCCGGCGGTATGCGCCAGCGCGCGATGATCGCCATGGCGCTGGTCAACGACCCCTCGCTGCTGATCGCCGACGAGCCGACCACTGCCCTGGACGTCACCGTGCAGGCGCAGATCCTGGACCTGATCCGGGACCTGCAGCAGGAGTTCGGCTCCGCCGTCATCATCATCACCCACGACCTCGGCGTGGTCGCGGAGCTGGCCGACGACATCCTGGTGATGTACGGCGGCAAGTCGGTCGAGCGGGGTCCGGCCGCCACCGTCTTCGAGTCGCCCGAACACCCCTACACCTGGGGCCTGCTGGGTTCGATGCCCCGGCTCGACCGTGAACTGCAGGACCGGCTGGTCCCGGTCAAGGGCACTCCACCCAGCCTGATCAACGTGCCGTCCGGCTGCGCCTTCCACCCGCGCTGCCCGTACGCGGAACTGACCGGCGGCAGGTCGAGGAGCGAACTTCCGCCGCTGGCCGAGGCCGCGCCCGGGCACCTCGCCGCCTGCCACCTGCCCGCCGAAGAACGGCACCGGATCTTCGCCGAAGAGATCGCGCCCCGGCTGTGAGTCGGCACCACCCCTCAGGAGAAGCACCCATGACGGACAGTCAGAGCGCGACTGCCACCGCGCCCGCGCCGGCCTCCGATCGCGAGCCGCTGCTCAAGGTGGCGGGCCTGACCAAGCACTTCCCGATCACCAAGGGCCTGCTGCGGCGCCAGAGCGGCGCGGTGCGGGCCGTGGACGGGATCGACTTCACCGTGAACGCCGGGGAGACCCTCGGCGTGGTCGGCGAGTCCGGCTGCGGCAAGTCCACCATGGGCCGACTGGTCACCCGCCTCGCCGAACCGACCGGCGGGACCATCGAGTTCGAGGGCACGGACATCACCCACCTCGGGGTGAGCGCGATGCGTCCGCTGCGCCGCGACATCCAGATGATCTTCCAGGACCCGTACTCCTCGCTGAACCCCCGGCACACCGTCGGCACCATCGTCGGCGCGCCGTTCCGGCTCCAGAAGGTGGAGACCGAGCACGGGGTGAAGCGGGCCGTACAGGACCTGCTGGAACTCTGCGGCCTCAGCCCCGAGCACTACAACCGCTACCCGCACGAGTTCTCCGGCGGCCAGCGCCAGCGCATCGGCATCGCCCGGGCGCTCGCCCTCAGGCCCAAGATGATCGTCGCGGACGAGCCGGTCTCCGCCCTGGACGTCTCCATCCAGGCCCAGGTGGTCAACCTGCTGGACGACCTCCAGCGGGAGCTCGGCCTGACCTACCTGATCATCGCCCACGACCTCTCGGTGGTCCGGCACGTCTCGGACCGGGTCGCGGTGATGTACCTGGGCAAGATCGTCGAGATCGCCGACCGGGACTCGCTGTACCGGGCGCCGATGCACCCGTACACCAACGCCCTGATGTCCGCCGTCCCGGTGCCCGATCCGCGCCGCAAGGAGCGCCGCGAGCGCATCCTGCTCACCGGCGACGTCCCCTCGCCGATCAACCCGCCCAGCGGCTGCCGCTTCCGCACCCGCTGCTGGAAGGCCCAGGACGTCTGCGCGAGCCAGGAACCACAGCTGGTGGCGGCGAAGACCGGGCACCAGGTGGCCTGCCACTTCCCGGAGAACCCGCCCGAGTAAGGGGCCGGGGGGTGCCGGTCGGGTGCCGCCCAGGGGCACGGGGAGCCGCGCGAGGGTGCCCCTGGCCCCTGGCCCCTGGCCCCTGGCCCCTGGAACCGGGTGCCGGCCGCTGCCCCGGGCGCCCCGGTCGAGAGCGTGTGCGAGAACAGGTCCCGGCCCAGGTAAGAATTGACGGTGACCTCGCAGCTCTTCCCGCCCGGTGTCCAGCAGACGCTGGACCTCGTCGGCATCTTCGTCTTCGCCCTGTCCGGCGGCCTGCTGGCCGTTCGCAAGAACATGGACATCTTCGGCATCTGTGTGCTCGCCGAGGCGACCGCACTGGGTGGCGGGGTCATGCGCGACCTGGTGATCGGGGCCACGCCGGTGGTCGCGTTCACCAATCTCGGGTACTTCGTGACCCCGCTGGTGGCCGGTCTGGTGGTGTTCTTCCTGCACCCCGAGGTGGAGCGGATCAACCGCAGTGTGCAGACCCTGGACGCGCTGGGCCTCGGCCTGTTCTGCGTCACCGGCACCGCCAAGGCGCACGACTACGGCCTGGGCTCGGTCGCCGCGGTGGCCCTGGGCATGCTGACCGCGGCCGGGGGCGGCGTGATCCGGGACGTCCTGGCCACCGAGACGCCCTCGCTGCTGCGCTGGGACCGCGAGATCTACGCGGTGCCCGCGCTGGTCGGCGCCGCGCTGGTGGCGATCTTGATATCGATCGGGCGGCTGAGCACCGCCACCGCCTCGGCCGCCGCGCTGACCGCCTTCGGCCTGCGGATGCTGGCGCTCAAGTACGGCTGGCGCGCGCCGCGCGCCTGGCACCGCAACGGTTCTCGCACCAGCGAGGAGTAGGCGAGCCGCCGTACGCCAGCGAGATCGCCTCGGCCGTGCAGAGCAGCTCGGGGAGCAGGCTGCTCAGTTCGCCGGTCGGGGCCGGCCGGACCGGCGCCAGGACGGCGCAGGCCGCGACCGCCCGGCCCTCGGTGCCGACGACCGGGGCGGCCAGGCAGTCGACCGCCTCCCGGTGCCCGCCCCGGTCCAGCGCCCACCCCCGGCGCCGGACCGCGGCCAGCTCGCTCCGGAGCTCCCCGACGGAGCGGATGCCGCCCAGGGGATGCTCGGGAAGGTCCACGACTTCGAGATAGGCCGTCAGCTGGTCCTCCGGCAGGTCGGCCAGTAGCACCCTGCCGACCGCCGTGGACACCGCGGGTACCCGGCGGCCGATCCGCCCGGTCGGGCCGGGCCAGGAGCAGGGGAGCCCGGGACGGCGGCTCTCCACCGTGTCCAGGTAGAGCACCTCGCCCTCCTCCAGCACCGCCAACTGCACGGTGTGCCCGTACCGCTCGTTGAGCGCGGCCAGGTAGGGCGCCGCGACCTGGCGGACGTCGATCCCCTCCAGCGCCTGCCGGGCCAGCGCGAACATCCGGCCGCCGAGCCGGTAGCGGTGGTCCGCCTGGCGGTGCACCAGGCCGTGCTCCTGCAGGGTGCGCAGCAGACGCAGCGCCGTCGATCTGTGGACTCCGATCCGGGCCGCCGCCTGCTCCAGCGAGGCGGGCCCGTCGCCGAGCGAGGCGAGGATCGTCAGCGCCCGGTCGACCGTCTGAGACATTCCGCCCACCCCTCAGTGCCCCTGGCAGTGGGCAGGAGGCTAACGGCGCGTTCCCGGGCGTGCAATGGTCAAATCGCCTCCGGCGCGCGGGCGTCGGGATCAAGGCTGCGGGGATGCCCCTACACTGGACAGCGCTATGCCATATCTCGACCACGCAGCCACCACCCCGATGCTGCCCGAGGCGATCGCCGCCATGAGCGCACACCTCGGGGTCGTCGGCAATGCGTCCTCGCTGCACGCCGCCGGTCGCCGGGCCAGGCGGGTGGTGGAGGAGTCCCGTGAGTCGCTGGCGCTGTCGCTGGGTGCGCGGCCGAGCGAGATCGTCCTCACCGCGGGCGGTACCGAATCGGACAACCTCGCGGTCAAGGGCCTGTACTGGGCCCGGCGGGACGCCGATCCGGCGCGGCGCCGGGTGCTGTGCAGCCCGGTGGAGCACCACGCGGTGCTGGACGCGGTGCACTGGCTCTCCGAGCACGAGGGCGCGCAGGTCGAGTACCTGCCGGTCGACCCCTACGGGCGGGTGCACCCCGAGGCGCTGCGCGAGGCGATCGAGCGCGACCCGGCGTCGGTGGCGCTGATCACCGTGATGTGGGCCAACAACGAGGTCGGCACCATCCAGCCGATCACCGAACTCACCGGCGTCGCCCGCGAGTTCGGCATCCCGATGCACGCCGACGCGGTGCAGGCGCTGGGCCAGGTCCCGGTCTCCTTCGCCGAGTCCGGGCTGGACGCGCTGACCGTCACCGGGCACAAGATCGGCGGCCCGTACGGGGTCGGCGCGCTGCTGCTGTCCCGCAGCGCAACTCCGGTGCCGCTGCTGCACGGTGGCGGCCAGGAGCGCGACGTCCGCTCCGGCACGCTGGACGTCCCCGCCGCCGCCGGCTTCGCCGCCGCCGCGGCCATCGCGGTGGAACGGCGGGAGGAGCACGCGGAGTTCGTCGCGGGCCTGCGGGACGAACTGATCGCGGGCGTGCACGCCGCCGTACCCGACGCCGTCCTCAACGGGGACCCGAGTGCCCGGGGGCGGCTGGCCGCCAACGCGCACTTCTCCTTCCCCGGCTGCGAGGGCGACGCGCTGCTGATGCTGCTGGACGCCCAGGGCATCGAGTGCTCCACCGGCTCCGCCTGCTCGGCCGGGGTGCCGCAGCCGAGCCACGTCCTGCTGGCGATGGGGGCCGAGCCGCTGCTGGCGCGGGCCTCGCTCCGGTTCTCGCTCGGCCACACCTCGACCCGGGACGACGTCACGGCGCTGCTCGGCGCGATCGAGCCGGCCGTCCGGCGCTCCCGCAACGCCGGTCTGGCGGCCGCGGCGCGGCGCTGACGCGCCCCTGGGAAGCTCCCCCCGAGCTTCCACCGCGCGTCCGTACGCGCGCGAGCACGTACGCTTGGGTGCATCATGACTGAGTTCCCTGGCGCCCCCACTGGTCCCAATGACGGCCGTCGACTGCGTGTGCTGGCCGCGATGTCCGGCGGGGTGGACTCCGCCGTCGCCGCCGCCCGAGCCGCCGAGGCGGGGCACGAGGTGACCGGGGTGCACCTGGCGCTCTCGTCGAACCCGCAGTCGTTCCGGACCGGCGCCCGCGGCTGCTGCACCATCGAGGACTCCCGCGACGCGCGCCGCGCGGCCGACGTGATCGGCATCCCGTTCTACGTCTGGGACCTCGCCGAGCGCTTCCGCGAGGACGTGATCGACGACTTCGTCGCCGAGTACGCCGCGGGCCGTACCCCGAACCCCTGCCTGCGCTGCAACGAGAAGATCAAGTTCGCCGCGCTGCTGGACAAGGCGATCGCGCTGGGCTTCGACGCGGTCTGCACGGGCCACTACGCCAGGATCGTCGACCTCCCCTCCGGCGAGCGGGAGTTGCACCGCGCGGTGGACATGGCCAAGGACCAGTCGTACGTCCTCGGCGTGCTCACCGCCGACCAGCTCGCCCACTCGCTGTTCCCGCTCGGCGACACCACCAAGGACGTGATCCGCGAGGAGGCGGAGCGCCGCGGTCTGGCGGTGGCCAAGAAGCCGGACAGCCACGACATCTGCTTCATCGCGGACGGCGACACCCAGGGCTTCCTGGCCCGCCACCTCGGCACCGCCAAGGGCGACATCGTCGACACCGACGGCACCAAGCTCGGCGAGCACGACGGCGCGTACGGGTTCACCATCGGGCAGCGCAAGGGCCTGCGGATCGGCCGCCCGGCCGCCGACGGCAAGCCGCGCTACGTGCTGGACATCTCGCCGGTGAACAACACCGTCACGGTCGGCCCGGCCGAGGGGCTGGACGTGCTGGCGCTGACCGCGATCAAGCCGCGCTGGTGCGGGGCCGAGCCGGTCGGCGCGGGTGAGTACACCGCGCAGCTGCGCGCCCACGGCGAGGAGGTCCCGGTGACCGCCGAGATGACCGGCGGCGAGCTGCGCGTCCGCCTCGCCGCCCCGGCGCGGGGGATCGCGCCCGGCCAGGCCGTGGTGCTCTACGACGGCACCCGGGTGGTCGGCTCGGCCACCATCGCCACCACCGAGCGGCGCCCCGCCGGCGTGTGACACGCCGCCGCCGGGTACGGGACGAAACCCCCGTGCCCGGCGGGTCCGCGAGGTGGTACACCTGGTGACCACTATGAACATCACTGTCTTCTGTTCCGCGTACTCCCTCGACGAGCGCTACACCGCCCCGGCCGCCGAGTTCGCCCGGCTGCTCGGTGAGCACGGCCACACCCTGGTCTGGGGCGGCTCGCACGCCGGGCTGATGGGGCTGCTCGCCGACGGCGTCAAGGAGGCCGGCGGCCGGCTGGTCGGGATCTCGGTCCAGCTGCTCGCGCACAAGACCTACGAGGGCGCCGACGAGCTGGTGATGACGCGCGATCTCGCCGAACGCAAGGCCCGGTTGCTGGAGCGGGCGGACGCCGTGGTGGTGCTGGTCGGCGGCCTCGGCACGCTGGACGAGGTCACCGAGGTGCTGGAGCTGAAGAAGCACGCCCTGCACGACAAGCCGGTCGTGGTGCTCGACACCGAGGGCTTCTACCAGGGGCTGCGCACCCAGCTGGAGCGGATGGATTCCGAGGGCTTCCTGCCCCGCCCGCTCGCCGAGCTGATCCACTTCGCCGCCGATCCGGCCGAGGCCCTGGCCCACCTCGAAGCCTGACCTCCCACACCAGCAAGGAGCCCTGCCATGGGTGCACACCTGATCACCGGCGCCTCTTCCGGCATCGGAGCCACCGTCGCCACCAGGCTCGCCGAACGCGGCGAGCAGCTGTGGCTGCTGGCCCGCGACGCCCGGCGCGCCGCCGAACTGCGCGGGCGCTTCCCCGGCGCCCGTACCCTGGTCGGCGACCTGGGCGAACCGGGCAAGCTGTCCTGGGCGTTCGGCCACCAGGAGCTGCCGGTCGAACTGGACTCGCTGCTGCACATCGCCGGTGTGGTCCAGCTCGGCGAGATCGGCGAACTGCCGGTCAAGGCCTGGCAGGAGCAGCTGAACGTCAACCTGGTCGCACCCGCCGAGCTGACCCGGCTGCTGCTGCCCTCGCTGCGGCTCGCCAAGGGCCACGTGGTGTTCGTCAACTCCGGTGCCGGGCTGAACGCGAACGCCAACTGGGGCGCGTACGCGGCCAGCAAGCACGGGCTGCGGGCGCTCGCCGACTCGCTGCGGCAGGAGGAGCACGGCCACGGGGTGCGGGTCACCTCGGTGTACCCGGGGCGGACGGCGACCGCGATGCAGGTCTCGGTGCACCAGCAGGAGGGCAGGGAGTACGACGCCTCCCGCTGGATCGACCCCGAGTCGGTGGCCACCTCCGTCCTGACCGCGCTCGACCTGCCGCGCGACGCCGAGATCACCGACATCACGGTCCGTCCGGGCCGGTAGGCCCGCGCCGCCGCGGGCGGGCCTCAACGGCTCCGGGTTCCTGGCCTAGGCTCGTGCCCGTGAGCGAGTACTCCTTTCCCGAGCTGATCGGCGCCGCGACGGGCGTCGGATCGATGCCAGGCACCGATGCCCGTGAGGCCGCGAAGACCGCCGTAGGCGCGCTGGAGCAGCTGCCGTACCTGCCGGAGCTGCCCGCGCGAGGGCCCGGCGCCGACATGATCGGCCGCGGCGCCGGCCTGCTGGTCGAGCTGTTCGCGCAGGTGGAGCCGAGCGGGTGGCGGTTCGCCGACCGGCCGGGCCGGGACACCCGGCGGGCGTACTCGTGGCTGGGCGAGGACCTGGACGCCCTGGAGGAGTTCACCCAGGGGTACCAGGGTGCGCTGAAGCTGCAGGCGGTCGGCCCGTGGACGCTGGCGGCCTCCGTGGAGCTGAGGCACGGGGAGAAGGCGCTCTCCGACCCGGGCGCCTGCCGGGACATCACGGAGTCGCTCACCGAGGGACTGCGCCGTCACCTGGCGGAGGTGCGCAAGCGGGTGCCGGGTGCGCAGCCCGTACTGCAGCTGGACGAGCCCTCGCTGCCCGCCGTACTGGCGGGCGCGGTGAAGACCGCCAGCGGCTTCCAGCGGCTGCGCGCGGTGGACCGGCAGGTGGCCGAGGAGCAGCTGCGCGGCCTGGTCCGCGGCCTGGACGTGCCGGTGGTGGTGCACTGCTGCGCCCCGCAGGTGCCGCTGGCGCTGCTGCGCCGGGCCGGGGTGGCCGGGGTGTCGCTGGACTTCTCGCTGCTGACGGAGCGTGAGGACGAGGACCTGGGCGAGGCGGTGGAGGCGGGCACGGCGATCCTCGCCGGTGTGGTGCCGTCCACCGACGCGGGATTGTCGGACCCGGCCGGTAGTGTCCAGGTTGTCAGGAGGTTGTGGCGCAGGCTCGGGTTCGCTCCGGAGCTGCTGGGCCGCCGGGTGCTGGTGACACCGACCTGCGGGCTGGCGGGGGCCTCTCCCGGGTACGCGCGCAGGGCACTGTCACTCAGTGTGAAGGCGGCGCAGAGCCTGGTGGACAACCCGGAGTAGCACGGTAGTTGAGATGTAGGAGGGCGGCGTGGTGGCTGTCGAGGGCTGGGAGGACGTGCCGGCGGAGGTGCGCAAGCGGCACGCCGAGCTGGCAGTCGAGATCGAGGAGCACCGCGTCCGCTACTACGAGCAGGACGCGCCGACGATCAGCGACGCCGAGTTCGACCGGTTGATGCGCGAGCTGGAGGCGATCGAGGCCGAGCACCCGGTGCTGGTCACCCCGGACTCGCCCACCCAGAAGGTCGGTGGCGCGCCGGCCGAGGGCTTCGCGAAGGTCGAGCACCGCGAGCGGCTGCTGAGCCTCGACAACGCGATGGACGACGACGAGCTGGCCGCCTGGGCCGAGCGGGTCGCCCGGGAGCTCGACGGCCTGAAGTACCACTACCTGTGCGAGCTCAAGGTGGACGGCCTGGCGGTCAACCTCACCTACGAGAGGGGCCGACTGGTCCAGGCCGCCACCCGGGGCACCGGCCGGGTGGGCGAGGACATCACCGCCAACGTCCGCACCATCAAGGAGATCCCGCACCAGCTGAGGGGCGACAACATCCCCGAGCTGGTGGAGATCCGCGGCGAGGTCTACCTGCCGACCGAGGCCTTCGAGGAGCTCAACGCCTCGCTCGCCGCCGAGAACGAGCGCCGCAGGCAGGAGAACGAGCAGCGCGCCAAGGAGGGCAGGCGCCCGCAGGCCCTGGTCAAGCTGTTCGCCAACCCCCGCAATGCGGCCGCCGGTTCGCTCCGCCAGAAGGACCCGCTGGTCACCGCCTCCCGTCCGCTGCACATGGTGGTGCACGGCATCGGCGCCCGGGCCGGCTTCGACATCGACTGCCAGTCGCACGCCTACCAGCTGCTGCACGACTGGGGCCTGCCCACCGCCCGGCACAACACGGTGGTCGAAACCCTCGACGAGGTGCGGGCGTTCATCAGGCACTACGGCGAGCAGCGGCACTCGGTCGAGCACGAGATCGACGGCGTGGTCGTCAAGGTGGACGAGATCGCCCTGCAGGGCCGGCTCGGCGCCACCTCCAAGTCGCCCCGCTGGGCGATCGCCTGGAAGTACCCGCCGGAGGAGGTCACCGGCAAACTGGCGAGCATCCAGGTCGGCATCGGCCGCACCGGCCGGGCCACCCCGTTCGCGGTGCTGGCCGAGCCGGTCAAGGTCGCCGGTTCGATGGTGCAGTACGCCACGCTGCACAACCAGCAGGTGGTCAAGGCCAAGGGCGTGCTGCTGGGCGACACCATCGTGCTGCGCAAGGCGGGCGACGTGATCCCGGAGATCCTCGGCCCGGTGGAGGACCTGCGGGACGGCACCGAAGAAGAGTTCGTGATGCCCTCGCACTGCCACGAGTGCGGCACCGAACTGCGCCCGATGTCCGAGGGCGACATCGACCTGCGCTGCCCCAACGCCCGTAGCTGCCCGGCCCAGATCCGCGAGCGGATCGCCTACCTGGGCGGGCGCGAGTCGCTGGACATCGATGGCCTGGGCTACGTCGCGGCGACCGCGCTCACCCAGCCGCTGGAGCCCGCCGAGCCGCCGGTCGGGAACGAGGGGGACATCTTCGGTCTCACTCGGGAACAGCTGCTCCCGATCAAGGTGATGGTCCGCGATCAGAAGTCCGGCATGCCCAAGCTGGACGACCGGACGGGCAGGGAGAAGGTGGTCACCTTCTTCGCCAATCTCAGGGGCGAGCCGAAGAAGACCGCCGGTCTCCTGCTGGAGAACCTGGACAAGGCCAAGGACCGCCCGCTCTGGCGCTACCTCAACGGCCTGTCGATCCGTCACGTCGGCCCGGTGGCCGCCCAGGCGCTGGCCCGCGAGTTCCGCGACCTGGACGCGGTCTTCGCGGCGAGCGAGGAGCAACTGGCCGCCACCGAGGGGGTCGGCCCGATCATCGCCCGCTCCATCAAGGAGTGGTACGAGGAGGACTGGCACCGGGAGATCCTGGAGAAGTGGCGGGCGGCCGGGGTCCGGTTCACCGAGGAGGCGGCCGAGACCAAGGGGCCGCGTCCGCTGGAGGGCCTCACCGTGGTGGTGACGGGCACGCTGGCCGGCCACACCAGGGACGGCGCCAAGGAGGCACTGACCTCACGCGGTGCGAAGGTGACAGGGTCTGTCTCGAAGAAGACAGATTTCGTCGTGGTCGGTGACAACCCCGGGTCCAAGTACGACAAGGCGGTCCAGCTCGGCCTTCCGGTGCTGGACGACGCGGGTTTCGCGGTCCTGCTCGACCAGGGGCCCGAGGCCGCCCGGGCCCACCTGGGGCTGGCCTCCCCGGCCGAGGAGGCCCCGGAGAGCTGACCCCCGTTACCGTCCTGATGCCGCGTCACCCGGGTTCCTGCTCAGGAAAGAGGGCATTCTGTCACTGAGCGGCATCCATCGACGGGTGGCGCGCTCAGGGATGTCCGAAAGTCCGCCCTCTCGGCGTACGTCGGCATACCCTGGTGCGCAACAGAGTGTCAGCAGGGGTTGGCGGCATCGGACTTCCAGGCCGGTTCCGCAGGGGACGCCCCGTCAACTGGCGCCCACCGGCACCAGCAGGTGCCGCACCGAAAGGCGGCCTGACGGGGCGGGCCCGACGGAGGACAGGGCATATGGATCGTACGACCGGCGGTGCGCCCACACGCCCGCCGCAGGGGGTGGCAGGTGCGGTCCTGCTGCTCGGCGTGCTGCTGGCCGGCGCCGCGCCGCTCATACCGCTGGCCGTGCTGGTCTACCGGTACGAGCCCGAGCTGCTGCCGCTCTTCGCGGTGCCGCTGGCCGTGCTGGTCGCCGCCTGGCGGATGGCACGGGACCGCGCCCGGGACCAGCTCACCGACCCGCTCACCGATCTGCCGAACCGCCATGCGCTGCTGCTGGCGGCCCAGGAGGCGATAGCCGAGCACGACGGTGAGGAGGACTACAGCGTTGGGCTGATCCTGCTCGATCTGGACCGTTTCCGATCGCTCAATGACGCGCTCGGGCATACCGCAGGCGATCGCTTACTGGTCCACATCGCCCGCCGGCTGCACCGCGCGCTCCGCACCGGCTCCCACCACCACGGCGGGCATCCGGGCCGGGACGACCCGGACGACGTCTTCTCCAGCCTCCCGCCGACCATGCAGAACGGCGGCCGGCCGGTGGTCGCCCGGCTCGGCGGCGACGAGTTCGCCGTCCTGCTGCCCGGCGTCGGCCGCCCGGAGACCCTGGAGCGGGTGGCCAAGGCGCTGATCGCCGAACTCGCCGCACCGATCAGGCTCGACGGCCTGCTGCTGGTCCTGGAGGCCAGCGCCGGGGTCTGCGTCTACCCCGAGCACGCGCAGGACGCCGAGGCCCTGCTGCGCCGTGCCGACGTGGCGATGGGCCACGCCCAGCACCGGCGCAGCGGCGTCGAGCAGTACGACGAGGCCCGCGACATCGACACCCCGTACCGGATCGGCCTGCTCGGCGACCTGCGCCGGGCCCTGGAGACCGGTGAGGTGCTGCTGCACTACCAGCCCAAGGTGGCCTTCGACGGCCGGGTGGTCGGCCTGGAAGCCCTGCTGCGCTGGGAGCGGCCCGGGCAGGGCAAGGTGCCGCCGGACGAGTTCATCGGGCTGGCCGAGTCCAGCGGCCTGATGCCACGGCTCACCGACTACGTGCTCGAGGCGGCCGTCGGCCAGCTCGCCGCCTGGCGGGCCCAGGGCCTCCAGGTCCAGGTCGCGGTCAACGTCTCGCCCCGCGACGTGCTCAACCCCGGCTTCGCCGGCCGGGTCGCCGCCCACCTCGACCGGAACCAGGTCCCCGCGCACGCCCTCCAACTGGAGATCACCGAGCGGCTGCTGCTGGACGACTCGCGGCTCGCCGCCGACACCCTCGCCGAACTGCGCAGGTACGGCGTGGGCATGTCGCTGGACGACTTCGGCACCGGGCACTCCTCGCTGGTACGGCTGCGCAGCCTGCCGGTCGGCGAGCTGAAGATAGACCGCTCCTTCGTCTCCCGGATGGTCGCCGACGACCACGACGCCGCCGTGGTCCGCTGCTCGGTCGAACTGGCGCACTCGCTCGGGCTGACCGTGGTCGCCGAGGGCGTCGAGGACGACGAGACCTGGGAGCAGCTGCACGGGCTGGGAGTGGACGCGGTGCAGGGGTGGTTGGTGTCCGCCGCCCTCCCGGCCGACCAGGCCACCGCCTGGCTGATGGTGCACCGCACGGTAGACACCCCCGTTCCGGGCGGGCTGGTGGCCGCCCCGCCGGTCCCCAAGCCCCGCCCGGCCGTCGGCCAGACCGTTCCGGCGGTCCCGAGCGTCGCCCAGGCCGTCCCGAGCGTCGCCCAGGCCGTCCCGAGCGTCGCCCAGCACTTCTCCGCCATCGGCCAGCCCTTCCCGGGTGTGGGCCAGCCCTTCCCGACCGTCGGCCAGGCCGTTCCCACCGTCGGTCAGGCCGTTCCCACCGCCGCCCAGCCCGAGTAGCACCCCGGGGCCGCGGGGGCGGCACGGGACACCCCGCGGCCCGGTGCCGGGCCGGCTGCACGGCTCCCCGTGCCCCGCAGGTCCACCGTGCCGTGCTCCCGGAGGCAGTCCGGTTGCTCCGGACGGCCCCGCCGGACCGGGGACCCGCAATAAGTCGAGGCGGGCGCCGAACGGCTACCCAATAGGATGTGCCTAGACCAAGAGGACGGGTGTGCCCCAAAACCCCCGCCCCGGGTCGGGCACCCGGTGCCCGGCCTCATCCAGAACTCACCTTGAGGATCGCTGCATGCCTGGCATCACGCGCGAGGAGGTCGCCCACCTCGCTCGGCTGTCGCGTCTTGAGTTGCAGGCCGAAGAGCTGGACCACTTCGCCGAGCAGCTCGACGTGATCATCGGCGCGGTCGCCCGCGTTTCCGAGGTCGCCGGACAGGACGTCCCGCCGACCTCCCACCCGCTTCCGCTGACCAACGTCATGCGGGCGGACGAGGTGCGACAGTCGCTCACCCCGGAACAGGCGCTCTCCGGCGCCCCGGCCGCCGAGGAGCAGCGTTTCCGTGTGCCGCAGATCCTCGGGGAGGACTGACCAGCCGTGACTGATCTCTACCGTTACACCGCCGCCGACACCGCCGCCGCCATCGCCAAGGGCGAGGTGAGCGCGGTCGAGGTGACCCAGGCCCACCTGGACCGGATCGGCGCCGTCGACCAGAAGGTCAACGCCTTCCTGCACGTCGACACCGAGGGCGCGCTCAAGGCCGCCAAGGCCGTCGACGAGAAGCGCGCCAAGGGCGAGGAGCTGGGCCCGCTGGCCGGTGTCCCGCTGGCCCTGAAGGACGTCTTCACCACCAAGGGCGTCCCGACCACCTGCGGTTCCAAGATCCTCGAAGGCTGGATCCCGCCGTACGACGCCACGCTGACCACGCGTCTGAAGGACGCCGGTGTGGTCATCCTCGGCAAGACCAACATGGACGAGTTCGCGATGGGATCCTCCACCGAGAACTCGGCGTACGGCCCGACCGGCAACCCCTGGGACCTCTCCCGGATCCCGGGCGGCTCCGGCGGCGGTTCGGCCGCCGCGCTGGCCGCGTTCGAGGCCGCACTGGCGATCGGTACCGACACCGGCGGCTCGATCCGCCAGCCGGGCTCCGTCACCGGCACCGTCGGTGTGAAGCCGACCTACGGCGCGGTCTCCCGCTACGGTCTGGTCGCCTTCTCGTCCTCGCTGGACCAGGGCGGCCCGTGCGCCCGTACCGTGCTGGACGCGGCGCTGCTGCACGAGGCGATCGCCGGGTACGACCCGCTGGACTCCACCTCCATCAACGCGCCGGTCCCGGCCGTGGTCGAGGCCGCGAAGATGCGCGACATCCGCGGCATGCGGATCGGCGTGGTGAAGGAGTTCGCCGGCGAGGGCTACCAGGCCGGTGTGATGCAGCGCTTCAACGAGAGCGTCGAGCTGCTGCGCGAGCTGGGCGCCGAGGTCGTCGAGGTCTCCTGCCCGTCGTTCACCCTGGCGCTGCCGGCGTACTACCTGATCGCGCCGAGCGAGTGCTCCTCCAACCTGGCCCGCTTCGACGCCATGCGCTACGGCCTGCGGGTCGGCGACGACGGCTCGCGCAGCGCCGAGGAGGTCACCGCCCTGACCCGCGAGGCCGGTTTCGGCCCCGAGGTCAAGCGCCGCATCATGCTGGGCACCTACGCGCTCTCCTCGGGCTACTACGACGCCTACTACGGCTCGGCGCAGAAGGTCCGGACCCTGATCTCGCGCGACTTCGACGCCGCCTTCGCCGGAGTCGACGTGCTCGTCTCGCCGACCACGCCGACCACCGCCTTCCCGATCGGCGAGCGCGCCGACGACCCGATGGCGATGTACCTGGCGGACCTGTGCACCATCCCCTCGAACCTCGCGGGCAACGCGGCCATGTCGCTGCCCTGCGGGCTGGCGCCGGAGGACAACCTGCCGGTCGGCCTGCAGATCATCGCCCCCGCGATGGCGGACGACCGCCTGTACCGGGTGGGCGGCGCCGTCGAGGCCGCACTCAACGACAAGTGGGGACACACCCTGCTGGAGGAGGCACCGGCACTGTGAGCAGCACCGTGGCAAAGGCGAAGGGCTTCAAGCACAGCAAGCCGGGGCTCTGGCTGTCCATCGGTTCCAGCGCCTTCGGCGTGGTCGGGATCGCCAAGGACGTCAAGAAGGCCCGTCTCGAGAACGACACGCTGATGCTGGTCAACGCCGTGGTCGGCGCGGTGGCCCTGGTCACCGGCACCGCCCTGCTGGTGCGCGAGCTCCGGCAGCTCGGCCGCGACGACGTCCTGCTGGGCTGAGCGCCCGCACCGCCAAGACTTTTAGTGAAGGGGACGCTGTGAGCGTCGAAAGCCTGGTCCCGTACGAGGACGCCATCGCCTCGTACGACCCGGTGATGGGCCTTGAGGTCCATGTCGAGCTGGGTACCAAGACCAAGATGTTCTGCGGGTGTTCGACCGAGCTCGGGGCCGAGCCGAACACCCAGACCTGCCCGACCTGCCTGGGACTCCCGGGCTCGCTGCCGGTGGTCAACGCGACCGGTGTGGAGTCGGCGATCAAGATCGGCCTGGCGCTGAACTGCGAGATCGCCGAGTGGTGCCGGTTCGCCCGGAAGAACTACTTCTACCCGGACATGCCGAAGAACTTCCAGACCTCCCAGTACGACGAGCCGATCGCCTTCAACGGCTACCTCGACGTGCAGTTGGAGGACGGCGAGGTCTTCCGGGTGGAGATCGAGCGCGCCCACATGGAGGAGGACACCGGCAAGTCCTCGCACATCGGCGGTGCGACCGGCCGGATCCACGGCGCCGAGTACTCGCTGCTGGACTACAACCGGGCTGGCATCCCGCTGATCGAGATCGTCACCAAGCCGATCACCGGCGCGGGTTCGCGTGCTCCCGAGGTCGCCAAGGCGTACGTCACCGAGTTGCGTGAGCTGATCCGGGCGCTGGGCGTCTCCGAGGCCCGGATGGACAAGGGCCAGATGCGCTGCGACGTCAACCTGTCGCTGCGCCCGTACGGCACCGAGAAGTTCGGCACCCGGAGCGAGACCAAGAACGTCAACTCGCTGCGCAGCGTGGAGCGGGCCGTCCGGTTCGAGATCCAGCGGCACGCAGGCGTGCTCGACGAGGGCGGGAAGATCGTCCAGGAGACCCGGCACTTCCACGAGGAGAACGGCTCCACCACCTCGGGCCGGATCAAGGAGGAGGCGGAGGACTACCGCTACTTCCCCGAGCCCGACCTGGTGCCGATCGCCCCCTCGCGCGAGTGGGTGGAGGAGCTGCGGGCCACGCTGCCCGAGCTTCCCCGGGTGCGCCGGGCCCGGCTGCAGGCCGAGTGGGGCCTGTCCGACAAGGACATGCAGGCGGTGCTCAACGCCGGTGCGGTGGAGCCGATCCAGGAGACCATCGCGGCCGGCGCCCCCGCCGACCAGGCCCGCAAGTGGTGGATGGGCGAGCTGGCCCGCCGTGCCAACGAGACCGGCACCGAGCTGGCCGAGCAGCCGATCACCCCGGTCCAGGTGGCCCGGGTCTGCGCGCTGGTCGCCGAGGGCAAGCTGAACGACAAGCTGGCCCGCCAGGTCATCGAGGCCGTGCTGGCCGGTGAGGGCGAGCCGGACGAGGTCGTCGAGAAGCGCGGCCTCGCCGTGGTCTCCGACGACTCGGCGCTCGGCGCGGCCGTGGACGCGGCCATCGCGGACAACGAGGCGATCGCCGCCAAGATCCGCGACGGCAAGGTGGCCGCGGTCGGCGCGCTGGTCGGCGCGGTCATGAAGGCCACCCGCGGCCAGGCGGACGCCGCCCGGGTCAAGGACCTGATCCTGGAGCGTCTGGGCGTTCAGGCCTAAGGATCCTTAGCCGAAGCTAGTACCTACTTAGGTATCTGAGCCCGTACCTACTCCCTGCCGGGGGTGGGTACGGGCTCTCTAAGGTTCCGGGGGTCGGCAGGATCAGGAATGCTCCCGATGCGGGGCACCCCTCTGGGAGAGGAAGCTCTTAAGCGGACGAGGGAGGACCGGCCGAAGGGGCCGGCACTCGTCCGACACTAGGGGGAGACCCAGATGATCGAGTACCAGCTCATCCAGCACCGCGGTGCGGAACTGCGTCGGGAGGCCGAGCACGTCCGCCTGGTACGCCAGGCCCGTACCGCCCGCACCGCGGCCCGGACGGCCCGTCAGCACCGGGGCGTCCTCGCCCGGCTGGCGCGGGGCGTCCGCCGTCCGGTCGCCCGCCGGTACAGCGCTCAGCCGGTCGAATGCTGACAGCGGGGGGCGGCCCGGGCACCGGCCCGGGAGCACCCGCGGGCGGGCAACAGGGAGGGGAGGATGCCGACGGCACCTCCCCTCCGGGTTTTCCGGCCGCCGGAAAGGCCGTTCCGTCGACCTCCTGGGCCTATGGCATGCTCGCCGGTGTGGAGCAGATATCGATCAGTCCTGTCTTCGTCGGCCGCGGCACCGAGACCGAGATGCTCGCCGCGGCGCTGCGCAGGGCCGAGGCGGGGGAGCCTCAGACCATCCTGATCGCCGGTGAGGCGGGGGTGGGCAAGACCAGGTTGGTGGAGGAGTTCCTGGCGGCCGCCGGCGGCGAGGGCGTGGTCGCCGCGTTGGGCGGCTGCCTGGAGGTCGGCGCCGAGGGCCTGCCGTACGCGCCGCTGGCCACCGCGCTGCGCCGGCTGCACCGTTCGCTCGGTGCCGAACTCGAACGGGCCGCCGAGGGCATGGAGGGTCAGCTGTCCCGGCTGCTGCCGGAGTTCGGCGACACCGGCGCGGAGCCGAACGACGAGTTCGGACGGGCTCTGCTCTTCGAGCACACCGCCAGGCTGTTCGAGCGGCTCACCGCCGGCCGGACCCTGCTGCTGGTCGTCGAGGACCTGCACTGGTCCGACCGCTCCACCCGCGAGCTGCTCGCCTATCTGATCCGGACGCTGCACCGCTCCCGGGTCCTGATCGTCGCCACCTACCGCAGCGACGATCTGCACCGTCGCCATCCACTGCGTCCGTTCCTGGCCGAACTCGATCGGCTGCGGATGGTACAGCGACTGGAACTTGCCAGATTCGGACGCCATGAGGTCGCCGCACAGCTGGCGGGGATCCTCGGCAGCGGGAGCGCCGACGGCCTCGACCGCGACCTGGTCGACCGGATCCACTGCCGCTCCGAGGGTAACCCGTTCTTCGTCGAGGAGCTCGCCACCGCGCACCGGGACGGCTGTCCCGCCGGGCTGACCGACTCGCTCCGCGACATCCTGATGGTCCGGGTCGAGGCGCTGCCGGACGATACCCAACGGGTGGTCAGAATCGCTGCCGAGGGCGGATCCTACGTCGAACACGCCCTGCTCTCCGCCGTCCTGGACGAGGGTGAGGAGGCGCTGATCGAGGCACTGCGCAACGCGGTGGGCGCCAATGTGCTGCGCCCGGACACCGACGGCGAGGGCTACCGGTTCCGGCACGCCCTGGTCCGCGAGGCGGTCTCCGACGACCTGCTGCCCGGCGAGCGGTACCGGATCAACCGCCGCTACGCCACCGTGCTGGAGGCCAACGAGGTCCTGGTCGGCTGCGAGAAGCGCCCGGCGCGACTGGCCAACTACTGGTACCACGCGCACGATCCGGCGCGCGCCCTGCCGGCCGCGCTGGACGCCGCCAGGGCGGCCCGCCGCCGCAATGCCTTCGCCGAGCAACTGCGCATGCTGGAGCGGGCGCTGGAGCTCTGGGACGAGGTCTCCGAGGAGGTGCTGGAGAGCACCCTGCGCCCGTACGACTGGGCCGAGACCTACCCGGCGTGCAGCTGCGAGCCGGGCAGCCACGACGAGTCCTGCGAACGGCTCCAGCTGGTGGACGTGCTCGCCGAGGCCGTGGTGGCCGCCCGCCGCAGCGGCGACCGCGAACGCGGACTGAGCCTTGCCAAGCGGGCGTTGAAGCTGGTGGACGAGGAGCGCAGCCCGGAGCGCGCGGCCTGGTTCCGGATGAGCCGGGCGCGCATGCTGGTCCACCTGAAGCGCACCGGCGGGGACGAGGAGATCGAGTACGCCCAGCGGCTGGTGGCGGGCCTGCGGCCGTCGGCGGTGCAGGCGGAGGTGCTGGCGCTGGTCGCCTCGCACAACATGCTGGGCCGCCCGGCCGTGACCGACATCGCGCTCGCCGAACACGCGGTGGAGATCGCCAGACAGACCGGCGCAGCCGCGGTCGAGCAGCACGCCCGGATGACCCTGGGTGGTTTGCACGCCTTCTTCGGCAACGTGGACGAGGGCGTGGCACTGCTGACCGACGCGGTCGAGAAGTCCCGGAAGCTGGCCGCCGACGTGTACTGCCGGGGCCTGAACAACCTCTCCAGCCATCTGCTCGGGCTGGGTCGGGCCGCCGAGTCCGAGCGGCTGGCCAGGCAGGGCCTGGAGGCAGCCGGCCGGCTCGGCCTGCTGGCCAACACCGGGACGATCCTGACCGGAAACCTGGTCGAGGCGCTGATCGTGCTCGGCCGCCCCACCGGGGCCGCCGAAGTGCTCACCGCCTGGGCCGAGCGGTCCGGCGGCGACTCGCACCACGAGTTCCTGGACCGGCTGCGCGGGGACCTCGCCCTGGAGCAGGGCGACCCGGAGAGTGCCGCGCGGTACCTGGCCAAGGCCAGGTCCGCGGCCAAGGCCGCCGAACCGCAGCACGAGGTGCCCGCCGCCCGGCTGGCGGTCCGGATCGCCGCCCGGACCGGCCGCCCGCTCCAGGCCAGGGCCGAGCTGCTGGCCGCTTTGGCGGCCGCCGTCGAGCGGTACGCGGACCCGGACGGGCAGCTGCTGGACGGCGGCGCCGGCTGGCTGCTGCCGCTGCTGCTCGTCGGGGCGGCGAACGAGGCCGACGCCCGGGGCCTGCCCGCCGCGGAGCCGGGCCGGCCAGAGGCGCTCGCCGCGCTCGCCGCCGCGGCCGCCCGGCTCCGCCCCACGGTGCCGCTGCTGATCGGCTGCCTCCGGCTGCTGGAGGCGGAGTTGGCCCGGGCCGAGGGGGCCGACCGTCCGGTGCACTGGACGACGGCGATCGAGGCGCTGCGCGGGAGCGGGCCCACCGAGCCGCTGCTGACCGCCCTGTACCGGGGCGCCGAGGCGGCGGCCGCCGCCGGGCAGCGCGCCGCCGCCGGCGAACTTCTTGACGAGGCGCGGGAGTTGGCGGAGGCTCGGGAGAACCGTCAACTGCAGTGGGAGATTTCCCGCCTGTCCGACCGAGCCGGCCTCGCCCCCGGGCCGCGGCAGGCCGAGGAACCCCCGTCCGAGCCCGACCGCGGGCCGGCCGAGCCGTTCGGCCTCACCCCGCGCGAGCGGGACGTGCTGCGGCAGCTCGCCCGGGGCCGGACCAACCGCCAGATCGCCGAGGAGCTGTACATCTCGCCCAAGACCGCCAGTGTGCACGTCTCCAACATCCTGGCGAAGCTGGAGGTTTCCTCGCGCGGCGAGGCGGCGGCACTCGCGCACCGGCTGAGGCTCTTCGCGGACGAGGAGTTGGTGCCCGTAGGGGCGTAGCCCAGAGGAGCCGTGCGCCCCGGCCGTGCGCCGCTGCCAACCGGGGCGATCCCGCCGAGAACGGGGCACATCACCACGCACAGGCCATTACTCTAAGTTGAATGTGTGTGCCGTTGAGTGACCGAAGTGGTGTAGTGTCCCGACTGGTAACACTGGTACGGCGTAGCGGAACCGCTCCGTCCAGCCCTCCTGTGGGTACCGGAAGCAGCCTGCGGGGATGCTGCAGTGACGTGGCGTCAGATCACTTCACGCGGTGGCACGGCCGAGGCCCGGGCGGATGTACGCCCCGGGTCGGAGGGGGAGATGTCGAGTGAACTCCACCGATGCGGTGCTGCCTGCCGCGCCCCCGGCCAGCCGTGAGGACTCCCGTGGCGGCGCCCCGCGCGGCGACGGCACCCGCGGTGGTGAAGCCCGTGGCCGGATCCCCGGCGCCGTGCTGATCACGCTCTGCCTGGGTTACGCGATCGGCGCCTCGCTCGGTTGGGGATCGCCCGGACTCGCCCTGTTCATGGGCGACTTCGGGCTGGCCGGGGCGGCGCTGGCGGCCTCGCTCTCCTGCCTGCTGCACGGCTGCACGGCCGGCGGTCCGGCCCGCCCGGCCTGGCTGCTGTTCGGCCTCTCCTCCTCGATGGTGGCCTTCGGCAACGGCATCTGGGGCTGGTACGAGGTGGTGCTGCGGGCCCCCGTCCCGCCGGACTCCATCGCGGAGTACCTCTTCCTGCTCTTCGCCCCGCTGGCGATCATCGGCGTGACGGTGCTCGCCCAGCGGCCCCGTACCGCGGCCGGCTGGCTCTGCCTGTTGCTGGACGGCTGGCTGGTGGCGAGTTCGCTGTTCACGCTCAGCTGGAGCCTGGCGCTCGGCCGGGTCGCGGCCGGCGAGGTCTCCTCACCGCTGCGGCTGGCCCTGGGCCTGGCCTACCCGGTGCTGGACATCCTGCTGGTCAGCCTGGTGATGGGGCTGCGCTTCCGGTGCCGCGACGGCAACCGGGCGGCGGTGCACACCGCGATGGTCGCGCTGGCCGTCACGGTGGTCTGCGACGCCCTGTTCACCTCGCCCGCGCTGCACAGCAGCTACCACTCCGGCGAGCTGCTGGACGCGGGCTGGTTCGCCGGCAGTGTGCTGCTCGCCTGGGCACCCTGGTCGCACGACCGGGTCCGCCCGCACCGCGAGCACCCGGCGGCCGGCGGCGCCCCGCGCCGCCGGGTGGCCACCACCTTCAGCGCGCTCACCCCGTACGTGGCGGCCGCCGTGTGCCTGGCCGGCATCGTCTACAACGTGATGGGCGGACGGCCACTGGATCGGGTGATGATCGTCTCGGCCTCCACCTTCGGCCTGGTGCTGCTGGTGCGCCAGGGCGTGATGCTGCTGGACAACCTCTCGCTGGCACAGGAACTCGCCCAGAAGGAGGCGCACTTCCGCTCCCTGGTGCAGGGCTCCAGTGACGTCATCATGATCGCCGACGCCAACGGCCTGCTCAGCTACGTCAGTCCGGCCACCCTCACGGTCTACAGCCGCGATCCCGAGGAGCTGGTCGGCGGCAACCTGCTCAACCTGGTCCACCCCGGCGACGCGGAGCGGGTCATGGCCGAGGTGCGCCGGCTGATGGGCCACAACCCCGGCAGGCACGGCGCCGACGCGGCCGGTACCGAGCCCTCGGCCCGGGTGGAGTGCCGGATCCGCTCCGGCGGCGGCCACTGGCTGCACGTCGAGTCCACCGTCAACCGCTACCGGGACGGGCTGATCCTCAACAGCCGGGACGTCACCGAACGGGTGATGCTGCAAGCGCAGCTGCACCACAACGCCTTCCACGACCCGCTCACCGACCTGCCCAACCGGGCGCTGTTCGCGCAGCAGGTCCGCGCCGCCCTCGGCGAGCGCCCCGGCCGGGACGACTGGCCCGCCGAGGGTGCGCGCGAGCACCCCGGGGGCGACGAGCCCACCGTGGCCGTGCTCTTCCTCGACCTGGACGGCTTCAAGGCGGTCAACGACACCTCGGGGCACCAGGTCGGCGACGAACTGCTGATCCAGGCCGCCCGCCGGCTCCAGGGCGCGGTCCGGGCCGGGGACACCGTGGCCCGGTTCGGCGGCGACGAGTTCGCCGCCCTGGTCTGCGGGCGCCTCGGCCGCGCCCAGGTGCACGACCTGGCCGAGCGGGTCCGGGTCGCGCTCTCCGAGCCGTACTGGATCGGCGGCGCCGAACTCGGCGTCGCCGCCAGCATCGGCATCGCCTTCGGCCCGCGCGGCCACGCCCCGGACACCGATCCCAGGGCCGCCACCGACGAACTGATGCGCAACGCCGACCTCGCGATGTACCGGGCGAAGTCCGAGGGCAAGGGCCGGGTGGTGCTCTACAGCCCGGCCATGCGGGCCGAACTGGAGCGCCGGTCCGAGCTGGAGGAGCGACTGCGCCTGGCCGTCCGGGAGGGCGGCTTCACCCTGCTCCACCAGCCCGTGGTGGACCTCGCCACCGGAGTGATCGCGGCCGTCGAGGCGCAGGCCAGGTGGCGCTCCGCGCAGGGGCTGGTGCTCACCCCGGCCGAGTTCCTGCGCACCGCAGAGCAGGGCGACGCCGCGACCCGGTTCGCCCGCTGGCTGCTCCAGGAGGCCGTCACCGCGGCCGCCGCCCGCCGCCGCGCGCCGGGCGCACCGCGCGCGGTCCCGGTCACCGTACGGCTGAGTGCCGAGCGGCTCTGCGCCCCCGGCGTCTACGAGACCGTCGTCAGCGTGCTGCGGGAGACCGGCCTGCCCGCCGAACAGCTGGTGATCGAGCTGGCCAGGACCGGCCCGGACGACCAGGCGGACGAGATCGGCCGCCGGCTGGCCGCGCTGCGCCGCCACGGGGTGTCCACCTCGGTGGCCAGCTTCGGGGCGGGCCGCGGCTCGCTGGGGGCGCTGGCCAGGCTCCCGTTCGACTCGCTCAAGCTGGACCGCAGCCTGGTCCAGGACCTCGCCGAGTCCACCCTCACCCGGGCGCTCGCCGGGCACGCGCTGCGGCTCGGCCGGGACCTCGGCCTGGTCACCATGGCGGAGGGGGTGGACCACGCCCGGCAGCTCTCGGTGCTCCAGGAGCTGGGCTGCCGCCAGGGCCAGGGGCTGGCCTTCGCCCAGCCGCTGGACGAGCAGCGGCTGGGCCGGGCGCTGGCCCGGCGGGTCTACCCGATGCCGAGACCGACGGGCTCGCTCTCGGCGCGGCGAGCGCACCTGGCCGCGGACACCCGATCGGGTGTCCGTCCGGAGCCAGGCGGCGACGGGGACGGACCGGCCGAGGGCTGGGGGAGGGTCCCCGCGGCCGGCGGCCGGGGACGGGCCGTACACCACCACACCGCCCTGGACCTGCCCGAACGCCGCGCGATGCCGGGATCCTGCGCTGGTCCGAACGGCGGTCCGCATAGCGAGACGGCCGTCCCACCCACTTGACACCCGGTACCGCCGAGGAGGAAGGTCGGTGCCATGCGCACCCGAATTCTCGTACTTGGCAGGCGCGTCGGCTGAGCGGACACCCGAGTCCCGCTCGTGAGAGACCGACGCGCCACCCCTCGCATGCCCTTGGCACGAGGGGTTTTTTGTTGCACTGACACTGCTCGACCACCGCAGGACCACTGGCTTCGATCATCCCGAATCGGGACGATTGAGGCAGAGCCGGAGACCGGCCCACCAGCAGGGCAGCACCTCGCCAAGGCTGCCGGGGGCCGAACGAACCCGAGAAGAGACAGGCAGATGACTGAGCACGCCGCATCCCCCCGCCGCGGGGACAACCCGGCCGCCCACGCTCCGGGACACAACACCATCGCAGAGACGATGACCGGCGCACAGTCGCTCATCCGCTCGCTGGAGGCTGTAGGCGCGGACACCGTCTTCGGCATCCCGGGCGGGGCCATCCTTCCCGCGTACGACCCGCTGATGGACTCCACCAAGGTGCGCCACATCCTGGTCCGCCACGAGCAGGGCGCCGGGCACGCCGCCACCGGGTACGCCCAGGCCACCGGCAGGGTCGGGGTCTGCATGGCCACCTCGGGACCGGGCGCCACCAACCTGGTCACCCCGATCGCCGACGCCTACATGGACTCCGTCCCGATCGTCGCGATCACCGGTCAGGTCTCCTCCAAGGCGATCGGCACCGACGCCTTCCAGGAGGCGGACATCTGCGGCATCACCATGCCGATCACCAAGCACAACTTCCTGGTCACCGATGCTGCCGAGATCCCCCGGGTGATCGCCGAGGCGTTCCACATCGCCGCCACCGGCCGTCCGGGCCCGGTCCTGGTCGACATCGCCAAGGACGCCCTGCAGGCCACCACCACCTTCCGCTGGCCGGTGGAGCCCTCGCTGCCCGGCTACCGGCCGGTCACCAAGCCGCACGCCAAGCAGATCCGCGAGGCCGCGAAGCTCCTGGTGAACTCCAAGCGGCCGGTGCTGTACGTCGGCGGCGGTGTGCTCAAGGCACAGGCCAGCGCCGAACTGCGGATCCTGGCCGAGCTGACCGGCGCGCCGGTGGTCACCACGCTGATGGCGCTGGGCGTCTTCCCGGACAGCCACCCGCAGCACCTGGGCATGCCCGGGATGCACGGCAGCGTCCCGGCGGTCACCGCGCTGCAGAAGGCCGACCTGCTGTTCACCCTGGGCGCCCGCTTCGACGACCGGGTCACCGGCAAGCTGGACAGCTTCGCCCCGTACGCCAAGGTCGTGCACGCCGACATCGACCCGGCCGAGATCGGCAAGAACCGCCCGGCCGACGTGCCGATCGTCGGCGACGCCCGCGAGGTGCTGGCCGACCTGATCGTCGCCGTCCAGGCCGAGTTCGACGCCGGGCACGAGGGCGACTACCGCGACTGGTGGGTCAAGCTCAACGAGTGGAAGAAGACCTACCCGCTCGGCTACGAGCCCGCCCCCGAGGGTGAGCTCTCCCCGCAGCAGGTGATCGAGCGGATCGGCCGACTGGTCGGCCCGGACGCCATCTACGCCGCGGGCGTGGGTCAGCACCAGATGTGGGCCTCACAGTTCATCAACTACGAGAAGCCGGCCAGCTGGCTCAACTCCGGTGGCGCGGGCACCATGGGCTACGCCGTCCCGGCCGCGATGGGCGCCAAGGCGGGTCGGCCGGACTCGGCGGTCTGGGCGATCGACGGCGATGGCTGCTTCCAGATGACCAATCAGGAACTGGTCACCTGCGCGCTGAACGACATTCCGATCAAGGTCGCGGTCATCAACAACGGTTCGCTGGGCATGGTCCGCCAGTGGCAGACCCTGTTCTACAACCAGCGCTACTCCCACACCGTGCTGCACGCCGGGCCGGCCGGGACCACCGGCGGCTCGGCCGCGGACGACGGCATCGAGCCGCAGCGCTGGCAGGGCACCCGGATCCCGGACTTCGTGATGCTGGCCGAGGCGATGGGCTGCGTCGGTCTGCGCTGTGAGCGTCCGGAGGACCTGGACGCGGTGATCAAGCAGGCGATGGAGATCAACGACCGCCCGGTGGTCGTCGACTTCATCGTCCACCAGGACGCCATGGTCTGGCCGATGGTCGCGGCAGGCACCAGCAACGACGAGATCCAGTTCGCCAGGGGCGTCCGCCCGGACTTCGGCGACGACCTCGACTGACCGGCCCGCCCGTCGCCCGCCCTCCCGCCCTCACCCGGTCCGGCTTCGCCGGAGCACCCGCCCAGACGACCCGATAGAGAGCCCATGACCGACATGTCCAAGCACACCCTCTCCGTCCTGGTCGAGAACAAGCCCGGCGTGCTGGCCCGCATCGCCAGCCTGTTCTCCCGTCGGGGCTTCAACATCGACTCCCTCGCCGTCGGCCCGACGGAACACCCGGACATCTCCCGGATGACCATCGTGGTCAACGTCGAGGACCTCCCGTTGGAGCAGGTCACCAAGCAGCTGAACAAGCTGGTCAACGTGATAAAGATCGTCGAGCTGGACCAGGCCCAGGCCGTCCAGCGGGAGTTGGTCCTGGTCAAGGTCCGCGCGGACGCCGAGACCCGCTCGCAGGTCGTCGAGATCGTGCAGCTGTTCCGGGCCAAGACCGTCGACGTCTCGCCGGACGCGGTGACCATCGAGGCCACCGGCAGTTCCGACAAGCTGGAGGCGATGCTCAAGATGCTGGAGCCGTACGGCATCAAGGAGCTCGTGCAGTCCGGCCTGGTGGCGATCGGGCGCGGTGCCCGGTCGATCACCGACCGCTCGCTGCGCGCCCTCGACCGCAGTGCCTGACGGACCGCGGGTCTGACACGCAGTCGTCTCACCCCCTGAAGTACCGCCCCACACCCTCGCCGGTTGCAACTACGGTTAGCCGAACCGGCTTCACCACCACGCAAGGAGATGTGCCAGAAGTGGCCGAGCTGTTCTACGAAGACGACGCCGACCTGTCCATCATCCAGGGCCGCAAGGTCGCGGTCATCGGCTACGGCAGCCAGGGCCACGCCCACGCGCTGTCCCTGCGCGACTCGGGCGTCGACGTCCGCGTCGGTCTGCTGGAGGGCTCCAAGTCCCGTGCCAAGGCCGAGGAGGCGGGCCTGCGCGTCACCACCCCGGCCGAGGCCGCGGCCGAGGCCGACGTCATCATGATCCTGGTGCCGGACCCGATCCAGGCCGACGTCTACAAGGAGGCCATCGAGCCGAACCTGAAGGCGGGCAAGGCCCTGTTCTTCGGCCACGGCCTGAACATCCGCTTCGGCTTCATCAAGCCCCCGGCCGACGTCGACGTCTGCATGGTCGCCCCGAAGGGCCCGGGCCACCTGGTCCGCCGCCAGTACGAGGAGGGCCGCGGCGTCCCGTGCATCGTGGCCGTCGAGCAGGACGCCACCGGCGGCGCCTTCGCGCTGGCCCTGTCCTACGCCAAGGGCATCGGCGGCACCCGGGCCGGCGTCATCAAGACCACCTTCACCGAGGAGACCGAGACCGACCTGTTCGGTGAGCAGGCCGTCCTCTGCGGTGGCACCGCCGCCCTGGTCAAGGCCGGTTTCGAGACCCTGGTCGAGGCGGGCTACCAGCCGGAGATCGCCTACTTCGAGTGCCTGCACGAGCTGAAGCTCATCGTCGACCTGATGTACGAGGGCGGCCTGGAGAAGATGCGCTGGTCGATCTCCGAGACCGCCGAGTGGGGCGACTACGTCACCGGCCCGCGCATCATCACCGACGCCACCAAGGCCGAGATGAAGAAGGTCCTCGCGGAGATCCAGGACGGCACCTTCGCCAACACCTGGATCGCCGAGTACAAGGCCGGTCTGCCGAAGTACAACGAGTACAAGAACGCCGACTCCCAGCACCTGCTGGAGACCACCGGCAAGAAGCTGCGCAAGCTGATGAGCTGGGTCGACGAGGAGGCGTGACCTCGCGCTGAGGCCGCTCAACGGCCTTGTACAACAAGGCTGCTCCCGTCCGGGTGATTTCGCCGGACGGGAGCGGCCCCGTACCCGTCCCGTCGATACACTTCCGAGTGCGCGTCAGGCTCACAGCGTCGTGCGTCTACCTACGCGGCATGCCACTTTCCCCCTGCCCGTCACGCCACCTCCGTGGGCGGTGGGGACCGGACAGTCATAAGGACAAACCGTCGTGAGCAAATCTGTCGTACTGATCGCCGAAGAGCTGTCGCCCGCCACCGTCGACGCGCTCGGACCGGACTTCGAGATCCGCCACTGCAACGGCGGGGACCGCACCGAACTGCTGACCGCCATCGCGGACGTGGACGCCATCCTGATCCGCAGCGCCACCAAGGTGGACGCCGAGGCGCTGGCCGTCGCCAAGCGGCTCAAGGTCGTCGCCCGGGCCGGCGTGGGCCTGGACAACGTGGACGTCGCGGCCGCCACCAAGGCCGGCGTGATGGTCGTCAACGCCCCGACCTCCAACATCGTCACCGCCGCCGAACTCGCCTGCGGCCTGCTGATCTCGGTCGCCCGGAACATCGCGCCGGCCAACACCGCGCTGAAGAAGGGCGAGTGGAAGCGCAACAAGTACACCGGTGTCGAGCTCTCCGAGAAGGTGCTCGGCGTGGTCGGCCTCGGCCGGATCGGTGTGCTGGTCGCCCAGCGGATGTCCGCCTTCGGGATGAAGATCGTCGCGTACGACCCCTACATCCAGGCCGCCCGCGCCGCCCAGATGGGCGTCAAGCTGGTCACCCTGGAGGAGCTGCTCCAGGTCTCGGACTTCATCACCGTCCACCTGCCCAAGACCCCGGAGACCATCGGCCTGATCGGCGACGAGGCGCTGCACAAGGTCAAGCCGACCGTGCGGATCGTCAACGCCGCCCGCGGTGGCATCGTGGACGAGGAGGCGCTGCTCAGCGCGCTCAAGGACGGCCGGGTGGCCGGCGCCGGCCTGGACGTCTACACCCAGGAGCCGTGCACCGACTCTCCGCTGTTCGCCTTCGACAACGTGGTCTGCACCCCGCACCTGGGTGCCTCCACCGACGAGGCGCAGGAGAAGGCCGGCATCTCGGTCGCCAGGTCGGTCCGCCTGGCGCTGGCCGGCGAGCTGGTGCCGGACGCGGTCAACGTCCAGGGCGGCGTGATCGCCGAGGACGTCCGGCCGGGGCTGCCGCTGGCCGAGAAGCTGGGCCGGATCTTCACCGCGCTGGCCGGCGAGGTGGCCGTCCGCCTCGACGTCGAGGTGCGCGGCGAGATCACCCAGCACGACGTCAAGGTGCTCGAACTCTCCGCGCTGAAGGGCGTGTTCGAGGACGTCGTGGCCGAGACGGTGTCCTATGTCAACGCCCCGCTGTTCGCCCAGGAGCGCGGCGTGGAGGTCCGGCTGACCACCTCCAGCGAGAGCCCCGAGCACCGCAACGTGATCACCGTGCGCGGCACCCTCTCGGACGGCAGCGAGAGCGCCATCTCCGGCACCCTGGCCGGCCCCAAGCTGGCCCAGAAGATCGTCGGCGTGGACTCCTTCGACGTGGACGTCGCGCTCACCGACCACATGGTCTTCTTCAAGTACGACGACCGCCCCGGTGTGGTCGGCACCCTCGGCAAGATCCTCGGCGACGCCGGCATCAACATCGCGGGCATGCAGGTCGCCCGGGACAACGGCTGCGCGCTGGCCTCGATCACCGTGGACAGCGAGGTGTCCCAGGAGGTGCTGGCCGAGATCGCCGGCGCGATCGGCGCCCAGTTCGCGCGGGCGGTCAACCTCGGCTGACGCCGGCCGCTGATGACTTTTCGACAGCCCTTCCCCGCTGTTGTGCTGATTGTGCAACAGGACCGGGGAAGGGCTGTCGGCCACTAGAGAGGGGCCTCTACAGTCTTGTCGAACGATGGCACGACAAAAGGGGAATCCCGCCATGAGTAACGGCTTCGGCGACCTGCTCGGCTTCGCCCAGCAGCTGCTTGGCAGCGAGCCGCAGCAGGGCCACGGGGAGCAGCACGACAACTTCCTGCAGGGCCTGAGCCAGCGCCTGCTCTCCGGTGAGGAGCCGGTGCAGAACGGCGTGACCTACGAGATCGACGAGAAGTTCTTCTCGCCCACCCACGACTTCTGGATCAAGCGCAACGGTGAGCGCGTCTTCCAGGTCGACGAGAGGATGTTCAGCTTCAGCGGTGTCATCGCCCTGCAGGACGTGAACGGCAACGAGCTGTACCGGATCTCCGAGAAGATCATGACGCTCCGCGACATCCGCTACATCCAGCGTGGTGAGCAGCGGATCGCGACCGTGAAGAAGGCCCTGTTCTCCCCGCTGGTCTACAAGTTCACGGTGACCTTCGAGAACGGCGCCGAGCTGCACGTCACCGGCAACATCACCGACCACCAGTACGCCATCACCTATGGCGAGCAGGAGGTCGCGCACATCGACCGCAAGTGGTCGCTGCTGAGCGAGCACTACGGCGTCACCATCGTTCCCGGCCAGGACGACGCGCTGATCCTGACCATCGCGGCCTGCGCCGAGGCCATGGTGCTGGACGACTGATCGACCGTCGGTGGAAGGGCCCGGACCGCTTCGGTCCGGGCCCTCGCGCGTCTTCGGGGTGAACGCCGTCTCAGATACTAGGAAATCCAACTATTCGTGCAGACAGCGCCTGCCCGGCGTCGTACTTTGGAAGGAGCCGCACGGTGAGCCGCCCCGACAAGCGGGAGCGCCGGCCCGTGCGTGCCGTCCGCGTACCGGCAGGCGACCCCTGTCCGGCGTGCCGGCCCGTCGCCCGCCACCACCATGCCAGGGCGCGGTGCGCGGCACTCCCAGTCCTCCTGAACCCCTCGGTGCGCGCCCTCGTGCGCGCCCTCGCCCGAAGGAGCCCGGTATGCCCCCCACCGCAGACCGCCGTCCCGTTCCGACCACTCCCGTCCGCGCCCCGCGCCGGCGGCGCCGGGTGGCGCCCGACCCGCACGCCGCCGCCGCGCTCCAGCGCGCCCTGGACCGCCGCGACAACGGCGGTGCCACCGGCCACGTCGGCTGAACCGGCCCTTTCGCCCGGAAGCCTGACCGGTCGTCACCCGCATGAGTGCACTCCCTCCCCGAAGGAGGGAGTCGGCTCGCCCGTACCGGCGCGATGATCGTAATTTGAGCCCTTCCGGAGGGGTGATCAACGTCCGCGCGGCGCGGGCGGCAGTGAGATCTGTCCGCCCCTGCCGGGGAAGGACGGCTCCGTGCGCATCCCACCGGTTCCCAGCCGAAACCCCTCCGCCAGGCCCCCGCGGCGCGGGCGGCCGACCAGGCTGGGGGCCGCCCTCGCCGTACTGGCGGGCTGCGTGGCGCTCACCGCGGCCCCGCCCGGCGTGGCAGCCGGACCGAGGCCGCTGCCCGGGCGGGCCGGACCGCCGCAGCGCGTCCTGCTGGAGCTGGACGCCGAACCCGCGGCCCTCGCCTGGCACCGGGCGGCCGATGGCGCCCGCCGGTCCAAGCGCTCACCGGAGGAGGTCCGCCGGGCCGCCGCCGAGGCCGGGGCAGGACAGCGCCGCCGGGCCGACCGGGCGCTGGACACCCTGGCCGGCGCGGTCCGCCGCGCCGCCCCCGCTGCCCGTGAGCTGTACCGTACGCACACCCTGATCACCGGGATCGCGGTGTCCGCGCCCCCCGACCGGCTGGCCGGGCTGCGGCGGCTGCCCGGGGTCAGGGCGGTCCACCCGATCACCCTCAAGCGCCGCTCCAACGGGTACTCGGTGCCGCTCACCGGCGCCCCCGCCGTCTGGTCGGGCACCGCGGGGTTGCCGGGCAACACCGGCGAGGGGGTCAGGGTCGGCATCATCGACTCCGGCGTCGACTACACCCACGCGGATTTCGGCGGCCCCGGCACCGAGGAGGCGTTCCGCTCGGCGGCCGGCGCCAGGACCGTTCCCGCCGGGCTGTTCCCCAGTGCCAAGGTGTTCGGCGGCAAGGACCTGGTCGGCGACGACTACGACCCCGACCCCTCCTCCGCGCATCCGCAGCCGGTGCCGCACCCCGGCGACAACCCCATCGACTGCATCGCCAACGGTCACGGCACCCATGTCGCGGGCACCGTCGCGGGCCTCGGCGTCACCGCGGACGGCCGCACCTACACCGGGCCCTACCGTCCCGGTCTCGATCCGGCCGCCTTCAAGGTCGCCCCCGGAGTCGCCCCCGGCGCAAGGCTGTTCGCGATCCGGGTCTTCGGCTGCGAGGGATCCACCGACCAGCTCGCCCAGGCACTCGACCTGGCCGCCGACCCCAACGGCGACGGAGACCTGACGGACCGCCTGGACGTGGTCAACCTCTCCCTCGGCGGCCGCTTCGGCGGACCGGACGACGCAGACGCGATCGCCGCCGACCGGCTGGCCGGGCTCGGGACGGTGGTGGCCGCAGCGATCGGCAACGACGGCGACGTGTACGGCATCGGCGGCAGCCCCGGCACCGCGGCGCGCGTCATCGGGGTGGCCGCCTCGGTCGACCGGCACACCGACGCGGACGGCATCCGAGTGCTCGCCCCCGAGTCGCTGGCCGGAGTGGTCCCGGCGCACTGGAGCGCCAAGTACCCCCGCTGGTCCACCGAGGACGTCAGCGGTCAACTCGCCCTGCCAGCCGACCAGTCGGACGGCTGCACACCGTTCGGCCCGGCCGACGCCGAACGGCTGCGCGGCAAGGTGGCGGTGCTCTCCTGGCGGACCAAGGACGCCGACAGGGCCTGCGGTTCCGCACTGCGGGCGGACAACGCGGCGGCGGCCGGGGCGGTCGGCGCGCTGTTCGCCGCCGACGGCGACGGCCTCGGCGAACTCGCCGGCGACGACCGGATCCCGGTGGCGATCCTGGCGAAGGCGGACGGCGAACGGCTCACCAAGGCCATGGCCGGCGGACCGGTGAAGGTCCAACTGGCCGCCAGGGAGAACCGGTTGCACGGCTCGGTCGGCCAGGACCAGCCGCAGCGCACCGACACCCTGGCCTCCTTCACCTCGCGCGGCATCGGCCTGCCGGGCGTGGTGAAGCCGGACCTCGCGGCGCCCGGCGAGACCATCTGGTCGGCCAGGGCGGGCAGCGGTAGCGGCGGGACGCGCGAGGACGGCACCTCGATGGCCAGCCCGCACGTCGCCGGACTCGCCGCCCTGGTCAGGGCCGCCCACCCGGCCTGGACGGCCGCCGAGGTCAAGGCGGCCCTGATGAACACCGCGGCCGACACCCGGCTCGGCGACAACCGCACCGGGCCGGTGTACGGGCCCGAGCGGGCCGGTGCCGGACGCGCCCAGGCGGACCAGGCGGTACGGACACCCGCCGTGGCGTACGCGGCGGGCCAGGGGGCGGTGGACGGCGCGGTCGGCGTCTCCTTCGGCCCGGTGCCGGTCACCGGTCCGACCGCGCTGAAGCGGGAGGTGGAGATCCGCAACTTCTCGTCCCATCCGGTCGGTTACACCACCGGTTACCAGTCCTCCACCGAAGTCCCGGGCGCTTCCTTCGAGATGACGCCGCGCCAGGTGACCGTCCCGGCCCAGGGAACGGCCAGGGTCACCGTCATGCTGCGCGTGCCGGGACAGCTGGGCCGCTCGCCCGACCCGACCGTCGACCTCCTCCAGGCGGGCCGGGCCCGCAGCTGGCGGGCCGAGCTCTCCGGGCGGCTGGTGCTCACCCCGGCCGACGCGGGGCTGCCGGTACTGCGGGTGCCGTTGTTCGCCGCGCCCCGCCCGGCCTCCGAGCTCAAGGCCGGTCCCCAGGTGCGCACCTCGCCGTCCAGCACCCTGCTCGCCCTGAACGGCACCGCCGCGCCCGGTGCGGGCGGCGGCCTGGTCAGCGCCTTCGCGCTGGGCGGAGCGGGCGCGCGCTGGCCCGACTGCCCGGACGGCGCCACGGATGCCCTGCACCAGGACGGGCGGGAGCCGGATCGCAAGGGCGCGGGGCCGTGCGCCGGCCAGGACGGCGACCGGGCCGCCGACCTGCGTTTCGCGGGCGCGGCCAGCGACGCCCCGGAGCTCGGCGGCGACGGCCTGGCCCAGGGCACGCTCTACCTGGCCGCCACCTTCTGGGCCCCGGCGGCCACCCCGGTGGGGAACTTCGCCGTCCGGGCCTCCCTTGACACCGACGGCGACGGTGTCGCCGACGCCGTCGTGGCCGCCGACCGGCTGCCCGGCAGCGACGTCCTGGTGGCCCGCACCCTGGACGCCGCCACCGGCGCGGAGCTGGACGTCCAGCCGCTGAACGCCCGCTGGGGCGAGACCGAGACCGGCCTGCTGGACGGCGACACCGTGGTGCTGCCGGTCCGGCTGGCCAAGCTGCCCCGGCTGAAGCCGGGTGCCACGGGCATCCGCTACGGACTGTGGACGGGTTTCACCGGCGGCAGGCCGGTGAGCGCCCTGGACGCCATCTCCTCGATCGGGATGGACGGCGAGAAGCCCACCATGGGCATCGACGTCCTGCACCCGGCGCTGGACGTCCGCAGCGGGCCGGGGGGACCGGCCGCGGTGCTGGCCCGGGAGCAGCCGGGCGGGGCGCTGGAGCTGCGCCGCGCGGCGGGCGACCGCTCCGGGCTGCTACTTGTCCACCACCTCAACCGGAACGGCGACCGCGTCCAGCTGGTCGACGCCGGCTGAGCCGTGCGGACCGGCCGGGGCGGGCGTCCGGGCCCGGCCGGTCAGCACGATCTTCGACAGCACGAAGGTGACCGGGATCGCGACCAGCGCGGCCACCAGCGGGGCGATCTTGCTGTCCAGGTGCACCCAGCGGACCAGGGCGACGACCCCGGTGCTCTGCACCAGGTAGTTGGTGATGTTGGGCAGCGGGAAGAGCAGGAACTTCTTCCAGGTCGGCCTGGTCCGGTAGGTGAAGTGGGTGTGCAGGAAGAACGAGCCGACCATGCTGAGCAGGAAGGCTATGGTGAACGCCGCGAAGTACGGCAGGAAGGGGTGCAGCGCCAGGTAGATCAGGTAGAAGGTCGCGGTGTTGGCGACGCCGACCAGTCCGAACCTGACGATCTGCCAGAACTGCGGCTTCACCGCTCTTCCTCCTGGGAGCCGCGGTAGCCCTCGGTCCTGAAGGTCGCGCGCGGCGCGTTGGTCTCCTTCACCAGGAAGTGCGGTCGGCGCTTGGTCTCGTAGTAGATCCGTCCGATGTACTCGCCGATCAGCCCGAGCATCACCATCTGCAGGCCGCCGAGAGCGACTATCGCGACGATCAGGGTGACGTAACCGGGGGAGTCGATCCCGTCCACCATGGCCGACGCGGTGATCCACGCCGCGTAGAGGGCGGCCAGGCCGACCAGGGTGAGGCCGAGGTAGATGGCGAGCCGCAGCGGGCGGTTGTTGAAGGAGATCAGGCCGTCCATGCCGTAGTTCAGCAGGGCGCCGAACCGCCACTTGGTCTCGCCGGCCTCGCGGGCCACGTTCCGGTAGTCGAAGGTGACGGTGTCGAAGCCGATCCAGGAGAACAGGCCCTTGGAGAAGCGGTTGTACTCCGGCAGTGAGAGCAGCGCGTCCACGGCCTTGCGGGAGAGCAGTCGGAAGTCGCCGACGCCGTCCTCGATCTCGACGTCCACCCACTTGTTGATCAGCTGGTAGTACAACCGGCTGACGGCGCTGCGGACGGCCTTGTCGCCCTCGCGGGTGCGGCGGGCGATCACCTGGTCGTGGCCGCGGTCGTAGAGCTCCAGCATCCGCTCGATCAGCTCCGGCGGGTGCTGGAGGTCGGCGTCCATCAGCACCACGGCGTCGCCGGTGGCCTCGCGCAGGCCGGCCAGCATGCCGGCCTCCTTGCCGAAGTTGCGGCTGAAGGACACGTACCGAGTGCTGCCCGGGTGCTCGTCGGCGAGCTTGCGCAGGTGCTCCAGGGTGCCGTCGCGGCTGCCGTCGTCCACGTAGCAGAGCTCGTAGTCGATCGGCAGTTCGTCCAGGTTGGCGCGGATCGACTTGTCGAAGAGGTCGATCACGTCTTCTTCGTTGTAGCAGGGGACCACGACCGACAGTCGCACTGGCTCACCTCCGGTAGTGGGCACTCAGGGCGGCTGGTCGCACTGCCACATTTGTCCCGATAATCACGTCGATGGTACCGGGGTGGCCGACCCAACCGCCTTGCCCCTGCGCCGCAGCCTAGCGGCGAGCGGCACTCCGACGAGGACAACCAGGCCGACTCCGCTGACCGCGAGTCCCGGTGCGAGCCCGGGGGTGCGGTAGCTGCAGGACAGGCGGGAAGCCCCGCTGCCGAGCGGCACCCCGATCATCCCGAGCACGGACTGCACCGGGCGGGCGGCGCCGCCGTCCACCGAGCACTGCCAGCCGGTGACGGCGGGCAGCGCGACCAGCGCGGTACCGCTCGAGGAGGCGGGCAGCTCGGCGCTCAGGGTGTGCCCGCCCGCGCTGACGTGGGTGGCGCCCTTGAGCCCGGCGAGCGCCCGGTCGAGGGCCGGCTGGTTGAAGCAGCCGATCGGCTGGGCCGGGATCTGGGCGGCGGCCGAGGCGCGCAGCTGCACCTGGACCCTGCCGTCGGCGCCGACCGTGCCGAGCGACCTGATCGGCATGGCGGTCATCGGCTGCCTGCCGTAGCTCTCGTACTTGGCGCCCATCCCCATCACCGTGCCGCCGAACCACGGCGCGTAGAAGAACGCGCTGCTGCCGGGGGCGCAGCTGCCGGTGAAGGTGGTCCAGGCGCTGCCCCTGGGCGTGGCCGGGACGGACCAGCCGCTGCTGCCGTGCAGGGCGGGCCGGGGGCCGGCGGTCGGGGTCAGCTGCGGGACCTCGTACACCTCGGCGCCGAGCAGGGACTCCTGGCGGGACCAGACCGAGGAGGTGTCCGGCTTGATCGAGGGGTGCACGGTGACCAGCGGCGCGGCGGCGGCGTGCTTGGCGGTGAAGCCGTTCGGGTCCGAGCTGCTGTCCAGGTAGGTGGTGACCCCGAACAGGGCCCGGCCGACCGGGTCGGCCGGGCTGAGGGTGTGCCGGCCCTGGATGAACCAGCCCGCGCCGAGGTCGTGCAGCAGTTCGGCGGTGGTGGCCGGGAGGTAGCTGCTGTAGTACGAACCGCCCTCGCCGGCCAGCAGCATCGGGTCGTTGGAGGCGAACTCGTGCGGGCCCGGGTCGGTGCGGGAGGCGGGCCAGTCGTCGTGCCGGCTGAGCACCTGGTACGCGGCCAGGCTCGGCCCGTTGATGGTGGGGCGGGGGAAGAAGAACGGCAGCTTGTCGCGGATCACCGTGGCCGAGTACGTGGACAGGGTGGTCCCGGCCAGCACGCCGCAGGTGAGCACCAGGACGGCGATGCGCCCGGCCCGGCGGTCGCCGTGCCAGTGCTCCAGCGCCCAGAGCGCGGCGAAGGTGAGCGCGCCGCCGGCCAGGACCAGCACCCAGGTCATGGCGTAGACCGAGCTGCGGCCGTGCCCGGCCAGCACGACCAGGGCCACCAGCGCGGCGCCGCCGGTCAGCGCGAAGAGGTCGGGGCGGCGGGAGAGCGAGACCCAGGCGGCCATCGTCAGCATGCCGCTGAGCACGAAGGCGGCCCGGTACGGGCTGCCGTTGGGGATCGCCAGGCCGTGCCAGAGCAGGATGGTCGGCTCCCAGACGAAGCTGAGCGCGACCAGCAGCAGCAGCGCGTACCAGGCCACCCGCTCGCGCACGCCGAGCCGCCGGTTGAACGGCAGCGAGGCGACCAGCAGCAGACCGAGCACCCCGATGAAGACGTTCGGCACGCTCACCGCGGAGCGGCCGCCGGGCAGCAGCTGGGCCAGGTAGTCGGTGAGCGCGGGCGGTCCGTCGTAGGTGGCGAGTGGCGCGGGCTGGGAGGCCTTGCTGGCCTTGAGGCCGACGAACATCACCGGCGCGGTCAGCAGCACCCCGGTCACGACCATGGCCGCGGCCCGGCCCAGTACCAGCAGCCGGGCCCGGACCGGCCGCTCGTCCAGCACCACCCGAAGCAGCAGCACCAGTCCGGCACCGATGGTGGCCATCGCGCCGGTGTAGAAGTTCCCCGCCCAGGCGACGGCCACGAAGAGCGTGCCGAGCACCCAGCGGCGGCCGCGCAGGCACCAGTCGCAGGCGATGCCGACCAGCGGCAGCGAGACCAGGCCCCACATCCACATCGGGTCGGGGGAACCGTCGTTGACCGCCCAGGCGCAGACCCCGTACCCCGTCCCGAGCAGCGCGCGCAGCCACGGCGACCCGGGGTGCAGCCGGCCCAGGAAGTACGTCATCACGGCCGCGCCCAGGCCGATGCTGAGCAGCGTCACCAGGAAGACCGGGAAGTTCACCGCGTCGCGCGGGAAGAGCCCGACCAGCCAGGAGAACGGATTCGTCAGATAGGTGAAGAAGTCCGCCAGGAACGGCGCGCCGTAGCCGCTGTTCCAGTTGAAGACCAGGTCACCGGTGGTGTTTCCGTGCTGGAGGTCCCACAGGTGGGCGTGGAACGGCACGAACTGGTTGCCCAGGTCGTTCACCGCGCGCGAGCGCGCGCCGAACGGGTACGTGCCGCGCAGCGCCAGTGCCAGGCAGTAGGCGCCCATCGAGAGCCCGGCCGCGAGCAGGGCCGCACCGAGCTCCGGGCTTCTCAGGCGGCGGACGAGGGCGGTGCTCCGGCTCACGGCGTGCGGCTCCCTGCTGCGGGTCGTCTTGAACTGGTCGAGCATAAGCGGCCCTGTCCCACGAGAACCGGCGGCCTCAGGGCGCCATGGTCCACTGGCCGAACGGCTGGTCCTCGGCCGGGCGCCGGGCGACGTAGAGCATGCCGTCGCAGCCCACCGCGACGGCGACCGGCAGGCCGGCCCGGTCGGTGGCGAGCGAGGGGGTACCGGTCAGCAGCGGTCCGGAGCGCAGCCACTCCTGGCCGCCGGAGTGCAGCCAGTCCTGGCTGGTGGAGAGGGCGACGCGCCCCTTCCCGTCCCGGACCGCCAGCGCGTTCGCGGTGGCCGCGACCCGGCCGAAACCACCCGGTGGGATGGTTTCGCCGACAACCTTCCAGGTCCCTCTGCCGGGCTGGAGCTCGGCGGTCAGCACCTTCGCCGACTTGGGCTCGCGGAAGTGCAGCCGCAGCCGGCCGTCCGGGGCCAGCAGGGCGGTGATCGGGCCGCCCGGCACCGGCAGACCGGTCGGCGAGGCCGGGCGCAGCGGCCCGCCCGGGGTGTCGCTCATCCAGTGCGCGACGCTCCTGCCACCCGCGAAGACATGGGTCAGCCCGTTCGCGTCGAGCACCGCGCCGAGGCCGTCCTGGACCTGCTGGCCCACCCCGCTCGGCAGCGGCAGCGCGTTCCAGCCGCCGTCCAGCGTCCGTACCGCGACGGTGCCCGCGAAGGTGCGGACGAAGACCTGCACGCTGCCGTCCGGGCGGGCGAGGGCGCACGGGTAGCCGAACTCCATCGACTTCACCGAGTCGTCACCGTCCGGCGAACCCAGGCTCTGCCAGTCGCCGAAAGACGGCGGCTCGCCCGGAGCGCCCGGGCTCTGCACGCAGGTGACGACCTCACGGCGGTGGTCCCGCAAGGTGTACCCGAGCACGGTGCGCACGCCGAGCAGCCGCAGCAGCCCGTCGGATTGACGGATCACCTGCAGCTGTCCCTCCAGACCTCCGCCCGCGATCCGCCGGGGGCCGTGCCAGCCCTTGGCGTCCTCGTACCAGTACGCGGCCGCGCCGTTCAGCAGCGTGAAGGCCGCCAGCCTGCCGTCGGCGGTCCGCTGGAGCCACTGGCCGCTGCCCGCCGCGCGGTAACGGGTGCTCTGCGCCCAGCCGTTGCGCAGCGCGCCCTTGCCGACCTTGCGGTCGCCGCAGCCTGCCGGGTCGCCGCAGTCGCGGTCGTCCGCCCAGCCGTAGGTGTCGATCAGTCGCGCCTTGCGCTGCACGGTCGCCTGGTCCAGGTTGGCCGGCAGCTCGGCGTTGACGTAGCCGAGGTAGCTCTCCACCGTCGCGGTCCGGGCCAGGCCGTCGCCCCAGTGCTTGGCGAGCGCCGCCTGGGTGAAGTACGCCGAGTAGGTGTGGTCTTGGTGGTCCAGGTAGAGCAGGCCCTGCGCTCTGGGCGGCGCCTTGGGGGCATGGTCCGGGTTGGGGTCCAGCATCCGGACAACGGTGGGGCGGAAGTGGTCCATGATGTTGACCAGGGTGTCTATCAGCTGGTCCCGGGTGTAACCGGCCTGCGGGGGCAGGCCGCTGTGCGCCGGAGGCAGGGTGGATATCCGCTCCTCCTGGCCCAGCCACAGACCGCGCAGGCTGTCCGTCCTGGGGGTGCTCACCGCACGGGCCTCCACCAGCGCCGGGAATATCAGTTGCACGTGGGGAGCGGCCCGCAGGGTGTGCTGCTCGACCGAGATGCCGTCGTGGTAGCTGACCAGCTTCACGTCCCACGGGCTGTTCTCGTCGCCGGTGGCCATCACGGCGTACGAGGCGGCGAGCCCGTTGATCCGCGCCCTGGTGTAGTCGGGGCGATCGGCGGGGACGCGCCTGTGGCCAGCCTCGCTGTGCAGCACGTTGCGGCCGTCCGACTCGCCGTCGGTGAGGCAGACCGTGACACAGGAGGCGCCGGTGGCGACGGCCTGGTCGAGGTCGGGGTTCATGAAGTAGAGGTTGTCGTCCGGATGGGCGATCACATGGACGAAGGACATCCGCTCCGAGCTGCCCGCGATACCGCTGGCCTGGATGGTCTCCGGGGGAGCCTTGGTGGCGTGCGGCTTGGGCGGTGCGGAACGGGTGGCCTCCCACAGGCCGTAACCGGCCGCGGGCAGTGCCGCCATCCCGCCGGTGAGCCACAGGGCGCGGCGCCGGCTGATGGGATTGACCATCTGTGATCCCCCGTGAAGAAACCATGAACTCTGGATGGATATTACCGGTTACGCCCGCTTCGTTCGAAACTGCGTACCACCGTTCCCGCGACACGCGACGTCCGGATGATGGACAGAACGTGTCACGACATGGGACGCGCGAGTATGGTCCCTGCCATGTCTCGCAGCCTTCGTCTCGCAGTGATCCCCGGTGACGGCATCGGCCAGGAAGTGGTGGCCGAAGGCCGTAAGGTGCTTGCCGCCGCCCTCCCCGCCGACGTCGAGGTGGAGACCACCGAGTACGACCTCGGTGCCCGGTTCTACCACCGCACCGGCGAGACCCTCCCGGACAGCGTGCTGGCCGAGCTGAAGACCCACGACGCCATTCTGCTCGGTGCCGTCGGCGACCCGTCGGTGCCCTCCGGGGTACTGGAGCGCGGACTGCTGCTGAAGCTGCGGTTCGCCTTCGACCACTACGTCAACCTGCGCCCCGGCAAGCTCCTCCCGGGCGTCACCGGTCCGCTGGCGGGCCGGCCGGAGATCGACTTCGTGGTCGTCCGCGAGGGTACCGAGGGCCCCTACGCCGGCAACGGCGGCACCCTGAGGACCGGCACCGCGCACGAGATCGCCACCGAGGTGAGCGTCAACACCGCCTTCGGCATCGAGCGGGTGGTGCGCGACGCGTACCGGCGTGCCGCCGCCCGGCCGCGCAGGAAGCTCACCCTGGTCCACAAGAACAACGTGCTGGTGCACGCCGGCCACCTGTGGACCCGGACCTTCGAGCAGGTCGGCCGGGAGTTCCCCGAGGTCACCACCGACTACCTGCACGTCGACGCGGCGACGATCTTCTTCGTCACCCAGCCCGAGCGCTTCGACGTGATCGTCACCGACAACCTGTTCGGCGACATCCTCACCGACCTGGCCGCGGCGGTCACCGGCGGCATCGGCCTGGCCGCCAGCGGAAACATCAACCCCAGCGGTGAGTTCCCGTCGATGTTCGAGCCGGTGCACGGCTCGGCACCGGACATCGCAGGCCAGGGCAAGGCCGACCCGACCGCCACCGTGCTGTCCGTCGCCATGCTGCTGGAACACCTCGGCTTCACCGCCGAGGCGGCCAAGGTCGAGGCCGCCGTCGCGGCCGACCTGGCCGAGCGCACGGGCCCCCGGACCACCTCCCAGGTCGGCGACGCGCTCGCCGCCCGAGTATCCGGCTAGCGGGCCGGATCCCTGGCAGGGGAGTCCCGGCTAGCGGGCCGGATCCTTCACGGGGAAGTTCCGGCCGACGGGCCGGAGCACATAACGGAGCAGCTTGCCAGCTGTTCGGCACGGCCCTCTGGATGCGAGTATCGACAGTGGGCCGTGCCGTCGTGTGTTCGAACACCGGTGGCGGGGCCCGGACCAACCCCACGGTGAAGGACAGACTGACATGAGTACGCCCACCCAGGCGCCCATCACGTTCGAGCTCAAGCCCTCCGCGCACCCGCTGTCCGACGCGGAGCGGCAGGCCCGGCTGGCCAACCCCGGCTTCGGCCGCGTCTTCACCGACCACATGGTCACCATCCGCTGGACCGAGGGCCGGGGCTGGCACGACGCCCAGCTGACGCCGTACGCGTCGCTGGAGATCGACCCGGCCAACATGACGCTGCACTACGCCCAGGCGATCTTCGAGGGCCTCAAGGCGTACCGGCAGGCCGACGGCTCCATCGCCACCTTCCGGCCCACCGCCAACGCCGAGCGCTTCCAGGCCTCCGCCCGCCGGCTGGCGATGCCCGAGCTGCCGGTCGAGACCTTCATCGAGGCTGTGGAGCTGCTGGTCCAGCAGGACCAGGCCTGGGTGCCCAGCGAGCCTGAGCAGAGCCTCTACCTGCGGCCGTTCATGTTCGCCACCGAGGTCGGTCTGGGCGTGCGCCCGTCCAACGAGTACCTCTTCATGATCATCGCTTCCCCGGCCGGCGCCTACTTCCCCGGTGGCGTCAAGCCGGTCTCGGTCTGGCTCTCCGAGGAGTACGTGCGCGCCGCGCCCGGGGGCACCGGTGCCGCCAAGTGCGCCGGCAACTACGCCGCCTCGCTGGTCGCCCAGGCCCAGGCCGCCGAGAAGGGCTGCGACCAGGTCGTCTGGCTCGACGCCGCCGAGCACCGGTGGATCGAGGAGATGGGCGGCATGAACCTGTACTTCGTCTTCGGCGAGGGCAAGGACGCGAAGATCGTCACTCCCGAGCTCTCCGGCGCGCTGCTGCCCGGCATCACCCGCAACTCGCTGCTGAAGCTGGCCGCCGACCTCGGCTACGCCGTGGAGGAGCGGAGGATCTCCACCGACGAGTGGAAGCAGGGCAACGCCGACGGCACCCTGACGGAGGTCTTCGCCTGCGGCACCGCGGCCGTCATCACCCCGGTCGGCTCGGTCAAGTCTGCCCGCGGGGACTGGACGGTCGGCAAGGGCGAGCCCGGCCCGATCACCATGGAGCTGCGCCGGAACCTGCTCGCCATCCAGGGCGGCCAGGTGCCGGACACCCATGGCTGGCTGCACAAGATCGTCTGATCTCCGGCCGGGCGTCCCGGTCCGCCGTGGCGGGATGGGACGCCCGGCGTGGGTAACCTCGAATCGCTCCGCTCGTTGAGTTCTGCGGACTGGAAGGAGGGTTCGTGACCGCGCTGACGCACGACATCTCCGACACGGCGGGTGGCGAGGACGACGGCCTGCTGGAGGCCTTCCTCGCCTTGGATACCCCCGAGGGGTTCAAGGCCGAGCTCATCGAAGGGGAGATCGTCGTGACCCCACCACCGGACGGCGGCCACGAGACCGCGATCGGCCGGATTGTTCGACAGGTCTTCCGGCTGTGCGCAGACGACATCGATTTTGCCCCTGGCAAGGGCCTTATCGTGCCGGACGGCCGGTACATTCCTGACGGCACGTTCACCGAGGCCGACGCCATGCTGGGCCAGGAGTCCTGGTCCAAGCCGGAGGGGGTGCTGATGGTCATGGAGGTCACGTCCAGCCGCCCGGGCAAGGACCGCGAGGCCAAACGGAAGGGCTATGCGGCCGCCGGCATCCCGCTCTACCTGTTGGTGGACCGCCAGGCGAACCGGATCGTCCTGCACAGCGCTCCCCGGCGTGGCGACTACACGACCACCACCGGGGTCCCGGTCGGCGATCCGCTGCCGCTGCCGAAGCCCTTCGACTTTGACCTGGCCACCGACCGGCTGGTCTGAGACGTCCCGCATCGCGAGACGGGCAGGCCGGATCCCGGATGGTGTGCCACACTCCAAGGGTGTCCTCGCTTTCGCTGATTATTAGCAGCAGGCGCGCCGGTCCGCAGTGACCGCTCTCCGGTAACCCCCCGGTACGGAGCGATCACCGTCGTCCAGACCCGCGCGCAGACCTCTCGCACCCGCGAGGGGTCTTTTTGTTTCCGCCCGGACCGGCCGAAGCCCCCACAAGGGGTCGAGGGACACCGGGGAGCGCGCGGGATGGTGGACAGTGGAGCCGGAGAATCCGGCAAAACGACAGCAGTACCCCCGGAAACGGAGAACCCAGGGTCATGACCGAGGCCAATAGCCGTCCCGACGACAGCTTCCACGTGTTCGACACCACGCTGCGCGACGGCGCCCAGCGGGAGGGCATCAACCTCACGGTCGCCGACAAGCTGACCATCGCCCGGCACCTGGACGATTTCGGCGTCGGCTTCATCGAGGGCGGCTGGCCCGGCGCCAACCCGCGCGACACCGAGTTCTTCGCCCGGGCCGCCGCCGAACTCGACCTCAGGACCGCCCGGTTGGTCGCCTTCGGTGCCACCCGCCGGGCCGGCGGCCGGGCCGCCGAGGACCCGCAGCTGGCCGCCCTGGTCACCTCCGGCGCGCCGGTGATCACCCTGGTCGCCAAGTCCCACGACCGCCATGTCGAACTGGCGCTGCGCACCACCCTGGAGGAGAACCTGGAGATGGTCCGGGACAGCGTGGAGTACCTGTGCTCCCAGGGCCGCCGGGTCTTCATCGACTGCGAGCACTTCTTCGACGGCTACCGGGCCAACCGCGAGTACGCCCTCGCCGTGGTCCGCACCGCGCACCAGGCCGGCGCCGACGTCGTCGTGCTCTGCGACACCAACGGCGGGATGCTGCCAGCGGGCGTCCGCGAGATCGTCGCCGACGTGCTGAAGGAGACCGGGGCCCGGCTCGGCATCCACGCCCAGGACGACACCGGCTGCGCCGTCGCCAACACCCTGGCCGCCGTGGACGCCGGGGCCACCCACGTCCAGTGCACCGCCAACGGCTACGGCGAGCGGGTCGGCAACGCCAACCTGTTCCCGGTGGTCGGCGCGTTGGAACTCAAGTACGGCCGGCGGGTGCTGCCCGAGGGCAGGTTGGCCGAGATGACCCGGATCTCGCACGCCATCGCCGAGGTGGTCAACCTCGCCCCCTCCACCCACCAGCCCTACGTCGGCCTCTCCGCCTTCGCCCACAAGGCCGGGCTACACGCCTCCGCGATCAAGGTCGACCCGGACCTGTACCAGCACATCGACCCCGAACTGGTCGGCAACACCATGCGGATGCTGGTCTCCGACATGGCCGGCCGGGCCTCGGTGGAGCTCAAGGGCAAGGAGCTCGGCTACGACCTCTCCGCCGACCGCGACCTGGTGGGCCGGGTGGTCGCCAGGGTCAAGGAGCAGGAGAACCTCGGCTACACCTACGAGGCCGCCGACGCCTCGTTCGAACTGCTGCTCCGCGACGAGGTGAAGGGCCGCCGGGAGCGCTTCTTCACCCTGGAGTCCTGGCGTACCATCAGCGAGCAGCTGCCGGACGGGAAGGCGGGCAACGAGGCCACCGTCAAGATCTGGGCCAAGGGCGAACGCAGGATCGCCACCGGCGAGGGCAACGGCCCGGTGAACGCGCTGGACATGGCGCTGCGCACGGCACTTGAGCACATCTATCCGGAGCTCGCCCGGATGGAGCTGGTGGACTACAAGGTCCGCATCCTGGAGGGCCAGCACGGCACCGGCTCCAAGACCCGGGTACTGATCGAGTCCGGCGACACCGCATCGACCTGGTCCACGGTCGGGGTCGCCGACAACGTGATCGCCGCGTCCTGGCTGGCACTTGAGGACGCGTACACCTACGGGCTGCTCCACGCCGGACTGGATCCGGCGGAGGGCTGAGCCCCCGGGGGTGCGGGGAGCCGCGCGAGAGACCGGGCACCTCGGTGGCCGGTCCTCCGCACGGTTCCCCGCACCCCTGTTCGACGCCTTCGACGGCCTGGACGGACGGTCCAGGTTCTCCTCAGCTCATCGGAGGCGGGTGAGGAGAGGGCCCCTCCTCATCGGAGGCGGGCGAGGAGAGGGCCCCTCCTCATCGGAGGCGGGCGAGGAGAGGGCCCCTCCTCATCGGAGGCGGGCGAGGAGGGCGTGTTCGACGAGGGTGATGAGTGCGCTCTTGGCGC
>NZ_BAAATR010000041.1:0-80736 GCF_039533515.1 Kitasatospora cystarginea
TCACGACGAAGATGCCGAAGAAGATCAGCGAGGTGCCGAGGTCGCGCTCGAAGATCAGCACCAGCAGGCTGACCACCCAGATGGCGAGCACCGGGCCGACGTTGCGGCCGCGCGGCAGGTTCATGCCCCAGACCTTCCGCCCGGTCAGCGCGAGCGCGTCGCGGTTGGCCATCAGGTAGCCGGCGAAGAAGACGGTGATGGCGACCTTGACGAACTCGTCCGGCTCGAGCTGGATCCCGGGGAACTTGATCCAGCGCTTGGCACCGAAGTCCTCCGGGCTGGAGGGGAAGAAGGCCGGTGCCGCCAGCAGGATCATCGCTCCGGTCATGAGCAGGTAGACGTAGCGCTGGAAGAACCGGTGGTGCTTCACCAGGATGATCAACCCGGCCGCCACCGCCAAGGCGATCCACACCCACATCACCTGGTTCGGGGCCGCCGGGATCTTCTGGTAGTCGCCCTTGGCGGCGTGGAAGAGCGCGTAGGACTGGTCCAGCCGGTTGAGCAGCACCAGTCCGAAGCCGGTCAGGAAGACGGCCAGCGGCAGGATCAGCGGGTCCGCGTACGGGGCGAAGCGCCGGACCGCCAGGTGCAACCCCAGGGCCAGCAGCGGCAGGCTGAGGCCGTAGACCAGCAGGCCCTTGGGCAGCGCGTGGTTCATCGCCTCGTTGGCGGTCACGTAGCCCACCAGGCAGACCAGGACCGCCGCAGCCAGCATGAAGAGTTCGAGGTTGCGGCGCCGGGTGGCCAGCCTGCGCCCGGAGCTTCGTGGGCTGTCTGTCACGGATTCCCCACCTCGGCGGCTTCGACAGTGATGTAGTAGACGACGAATCCTCGCACGAGAGTGACGTCGGTGGGAGCGCAGGGGGTTCCGGACCCAGCTCCGGTGATCGTCCGGGCGTCGGTCATCATGTCCGAGGAGCCGCAAGCGCCGCAGCACGGCGACCGGCCGCGCGACGGCCGGCTGCCCTGCACCGACCGGCTGCCCGCACCAGCCGGAACAGGAGAACCACCGGATGCCGACCGCAGCACTCGCCCTCGGGCACGACGGCCCGCCACCCTGGCACTGGGCCGACCTGGCCACCAACTGGACCGCCGAGCCCGTCGTCCTGGCACTCGCCGTACTGCTCGCGGGCGCCTACCTGCTGGGCGTACGGGCGTTCCACCGCGGCGGCGGGAGTGACGGCGGGAACGGCAGCGGTGCTGTGAGCGGCAGCGGAGGCGGTGGTGCGAGCGGCGCTGCGCGCTGGCCCCTGCATCGCACGGCCGCGTTCCTCGGCGGCCTGCTGGTCTGGGTCTGGGTGACCTGCTCGGGCCTCGGGGTGTACGAGCGGATCCTGTTCACCGACCGGGCCGTCCAGGTCGTGCTGCTGCTGATGCTGGTGCCGTTCCTCCTGGTCCTCGGTGCTCCGGTCTCGCTGCTGGTCGAGACCGCGTCCGAGGCCCGTCGCGCGCGGATCATGCGAGTGCTGCGCAGCCGACCCTCCCGGGTGCTGATGTTCCCCGCGGTGTCCACGGTGCTGCTGATGGCGCCGCCGTGGCTGCTCTACTTCACGCCCTGGTACGAGAAGACCCTCACCAGCGGTGCCTGGAACATCGGCCTGCATCTCTCACTGGTCGCCCTCGGCCTGCTCTACTACTGGCCGCGACTGCAGCTCGACCCGGTCGCGCACGAGTACCCGCTGCTGGTCAGCCTGGTCATCACCTTCGCCGAGGTCATCTTCGACGCGGGCCTCGCCCTGATCCTCATCTACGGCCACCACCTGATCGCCGAGCCCCACTACGCCGGCCTCGGCCGCACCTGGGGACCGACCCTGCTGCAGGACCAGACCTGGGGCGGCAACGTGATCTGGGTACTGGGCGACCTGATCGGCCTGCCCTTCCTCTGTGCGCTGATCCGCCGCATGATCGTGACCGGCCGGGCCGAGACGGCGGCGGTGGACGCCGCACTGGACGCCGAGTACGAGGCGCAGATGGCCGAGCGGCGGGCGGCGAAGGCGGCCGAGGGGGAGGCGGCCGAGGGGGAGGCAGCTGCGGCAGAGGCAGCTGCGGCGGATACGGCCACGGGGGAGACGGCTGCGGGAGAGGCGGTGCCCGTCGCCGCGCGAGCCGCCGTCGAGGAGGACGAGCCGGAGGGCACGCGCCCGTGGTGGCTGGACGACCCCAATCTGAAGCACCGTTTCGGAGGCGCCGGGCGCTGAGCCGTTCCCGGTTGGGCGCCCCCCGGGGCTCGGGAGTCCGCCCGGTCGCCGGTCAGTCCTGCTAGGCCGCGGGTTCGGTTCGCCGCCCGGTGGCGGGTTCCGCCGGCGGTTCCCCCGCCCCCGGTTCGCGGTGGCGGCGGCTGTGCCGCGCGACCCGCACCCGGTTGCCGCAGGCGCTGGTGCACCACTCGCGGCGGGCGTGGCTCTTGACGAAGTACAGGATGCAGTCGGGAGCCGGGCATGCCCGCACCTGTCCGGCCGACGGTCCGGTGAACAGGGCGACGGCCGCCGCCGCGACCTCACCGAGCGCGACCAGGTGCAGATCGGGCTCGGTCCAGCGGGGTATCCGGACGCCGGGACGGTCCGGGTCCAGCTCCAGCCAGCCGGTCGAGAGTCGGGCGGCAGCATTGACGGCGGCCACCGTGCCGGGCGGCGGAGTCGTACCGGAGACCGTCGCGGCGGCCAGGTCGCGCAGCGCGGCGCGCAACTCGCGGTAGCGGTCGAGGTGGAACCGGGTGGCCGGGGCGCCGTCGTCGAGCAGCGGACGCAGCGGCTCGCCGAAGTCGGCCGACCGGGTCCGCAGCCAGTGGTCCAGATCGGCGGGTTCCCGCAGGGCGTCCACCAGGGCGCCGCGGGCGCCGCCCTGGATGAACGTGGTGTTCACCAGGTCGAGCGCGAGGGACTCGCCGGTGAGGGGCAGGTCGTCGACCGCCGATGCCGTGGGACTGCTCATGGCTCCATCATGCCTGGCCGCCGGCCCCGGCCACGCCAGGCGTTGCTAATGAGAAATATTCCTGTCTCCTATTAGCGTTCTCCGATCCTGACCGTCCCTCCCCGGGACTCGCCGGCCGATTCTGGGGTCCCCGGTGCCTGCCGCGCCCGCATAGGCCAGGCTTGGGGGCGGTCGGTCTCTCCGGAGCCGGCTGTCCGGATGAACACGGACACGGTCACCAACCGAATCGAAGGCGAAAATGACCAACCACTTTGATGTCGTTGTCCTCGGTGCCGGCCCTGGCGGGTACGTCGCTGCCATCCGCAGCGCGCAGCTCGGCCTGAGCGTCGGCATCGTGGAGGAGCGCTACTGGGGCGGGGTCTGCCTCAACGTCGGGTGCATCCCCTCCAAGGCGCTGCTGCGGAACGCCGAGCTCGCGCACATCCTGACGCACGAGACGAAGACCTACGGCATCCAGGTCGAGGGTCGGATCACCTTCGACTACAAGGAAGCCTTCCAGCGCAGCCGCCAGGTCGCCGACGGCCGGGTCAAGGGCGTCCACTACCTGATGAAGAAGAACAAGATCACCCAGTTCGAGGGCCGGGGGCACTTCACGGACGCCAACACCCTCCAGGTGGCCGGTGCCGACGGCTCCGTGCAGACCGTCACCTTCGACCACTGCATCCTGGCCACCGGCGCCACCCCGAGGCTGCTGCCCGGCACCTCGCTGAGCCCGCGCGTGGTGACGTACGAGGAGCAGATCCTGGCCGACCAGCTGCCGGAGAGCATCATCATCGCGGGTGCCGGCGCGATCGGCGTCGAGTTCGCGTACGTGATGCACAACTACGGCGTGAAGGTGACCATCGTCGAGTTCCTGGACCGGATGGCCCCGCTGGAGGACGCCGAGGTCTCGGCCGAGCTGTTCAAGCGCTACAAGCGCCTGGGAATCGAGGTGCTGACCTCCACCCGGGTCGACGCGATCGACGACTCCGGTGAGAAGGTCAAGGTCACCGTCACCGCGGGCGGCGAGCAGCGCGTGCTGGAGGCCGACAAGGTCCTGCAGGCGATCGGCTTCGCTCCCCGGGTCACCGGCTACGGCCTGGAGAACACCGGTGTCCGGCTGACCGAGCGTGGCGCGGTCGAGGTGGACGGCCGCTGCCGCACCTCGGCGCCGCACATCTTCGCCATCGGCGACGTGACCGCCAAGCTGATGCTGGCCCACGCCGCCGAGTCGATGGGCGTCATCGCCGCCGAGACCATCGCGGGCGCCGAGACCATGGAACTCGACTACGTGATGATCCCCCGCGCCACCTACTGCCAGCCGCAGATCGCCAGCTTCGGCTGGACCGAGGAGCAGGCCCGCAGCCAGGGCTTCGACGTCAAGGTCGCGAAGTTCCCGTTCATGGCGAACGGCAAGGCCCACGGTCTCGGGGACACGGTCGGCTTCGTCAAGATCATCAGCGACGCCAAGTACGGTGAGCTGCTCGGCGCCCACATGATCGGCCCCGAGGTCACCGAGCTGCTGCCCGAGCTGACCCTGGCCCAGCAGTGGGACCTCACCGTCACCGAGATCGCCCGCAACGTCCACGCCCACCCGACGCTGGGTGAGGCCGTCAAGGAGGCGATCCACGGCCTGGCCGGGCACATGATCAACATGTAGTCGCCGCGCCGCCCCCGCCCGCCGTTCTGCCGGGGGTGCCGAGACCGTCGACTCGGCGCTCCCGGCCGGATCGCCAGCCGCGAAGCCCGTCCGCCACGGCTCCCCGCGCCCTCGGGCGCTGCGAGACGGGCGGGGCCCGGGAATTGACCGCCACTCACATTCGTTGATCCACAGGTCAGTTCCCGAGCGAGATGATGGCGCGATGAGCGAGAGCACCGAACGGCCCGGCCGTCTGCTGGCCGTCTCCGACCTGCACGTCCACCATGCGGACAACCGCCGCATCCTGGCGGAGGAGCTCCTCGCGACCTCGCCCGAGGACTGGCTGATCGTGGCCGGGGACGTCAGCGAGACCGTCAGCCAGATCGAGTGGGCGCTCGGCCTGCTCAAGGAGCGTTTCGCCCAAGTGATCTGGGCCCCCGGAAACCACGAGCTGTGGACGCCGCCGACGGACCCGGTACAGCTGCGCGGTGAGGCACGCTACCGGCACCTGGTGGAGATCTGCCGCCGCCTCGGCGTGCTGACGCCGGAGGACCCGTACGCCGTCTGGCGCGGCCAGGGCGGTCCGGTGGCCGTCGCACCGCTCTTCCTGCTCTACGACTACTCGTTCCGCGAGCCGGGCCTGAGTCGTAAGGAGGCGATGGAGCGGGCCTACGAGTCGGGCGTGGTGTGCTCGGACGAGTTCATGCTGCACCCGGAGCCCTACCCGGACGCCGCCGCCTGGTGCGAGGCGCGTCTGTCCTGGACGGGTCAGCGGCTCGCCGCCGTCGACCCAGGGCTGCCGACCGTGCTGGTCAACCACTTCCCGCTGGTCCGCGAGGACACCGCGGTCCTGCGCTATCCGCAGTTCGCCCAGTGGTGCGGCACCGAGCGGACAGCCGACTGGCACCGCCGGTTCCGGGCCGCCGCGGTGGTCTACGGCCACCTCCACATCCCCCGGACGACGGTCTACGACGGCGTCCGCTTCGAGGAGGTCTCGATCGGCTACCCGAGGGAGTACCGCCGCCGGGGCTTCCCCCGCGGGCTGCTGCGCGAGGTGCTGCCCGGGGCGGAGAGCGTCTGACCGCTACGGCCGGAGGAGACCGGCACCGTCCGAGGAGACCGCCCCGCCCGGCGGGCGGGTGCGGGCTACCGCCGGTGCTTGCCGCTGTTGGCGGGCGTCGGCTCCGGGTACGGGATCCGGAGCTTGCGGGCCAGCGGGGCCACGGCGCCCGCGGCACCGAGCGGCTTGGCGAGCACCAGGACGGAGAGCAGCACCGCCGGTGCGCCGGCGCCCAGTGCCGCGAAGTTGCCCACGATGCCGTGGCCGAGCGCACCGCCCACCTGACCGGCGATCCAGTGCGCCGCCAGGGCGCCGGGGGCGCAGGCGAGTGCCAGGCCCAGGTGCAGGGTGGTCACCCGGACACCGTCCAGGCCGCTGCGGATCCGGCCGCGCCGCCCGCCGCCGATCTCGAGCGTGGCGTCGGCGGATACGACGGCCGCCGCCTCCCGGCGGAGCCGCTTGCCCAGCGCCCGACCGGTGATGATCACGCCGAGCGTGGTGGCCAGCGTCTGGGCGAAAGCCATCCCGATGATGATCCAGCGCACCGGCAGGGTGTAGTACGCGACGGCAGAGAAGGCGACGTTGCTACCCGCGATCGCCGTGGTCAGCCAGAACGGGGTCCGGGCGTCGCTCATCGCGTAGAACCCGCGTGCCAGTGCGTACTGGGCGCAGAAGGCCGGCAGGCCGATCGCGAAGGCGATCAGGACCTGGGCCATGACATCGACGTCCGCGGGCCGGACCTGGCTGCCGTGCCCGTAGGCGAGGCCGATGATCGGGTTGGCCATCGAGAGGAAGACCGCCATGGCCGGGACGATCATCCCGGCCGAGCTGCGCAGCGTCTGGGCCAGCTCCCGGCCGACGTCCTCGAACCGGCCCGAGCTCACCGCACGGGACATGATCGGCAGGATCGCCGTCACCATCGAGACCGTGATGATGCCCTGGGGGACGACGAAGAGCAGGTACGCGTTGTTGTACGGGGTGTAGCCCAGCCCCGCCTGCAGATGCAGGTTGTGGGCCTGCGTGCCGGCGCCGGTCGCCATGTTGGTGATCGCGTTGAAGGACAGCTGGGTCACCACGACCAGCATCAGCGCCCAGCCGGCGGCCCGCAGCGGGGTGGTGAGACCGGCGCCCTTCCAGTCGAAGCGCGGCCGGAAGCGGAATCCCGAGGCGCGCAGCGAGGGCAGCACGGAGAGCGCCTGCACCAGGATTCCGAACGCCGTGCCCGCGCCCAGCAGCATGGTGGCGCCGCTGGTCATCTGGTCGGCGGATTCCGCGTGCTTGCAGACCCCGATGTAGAGGCTGAAGACGCCGATCACCACGACGTTGTTCATCACCGGCGCCCAGGTCATCGCACCGAAGCGGTCACGCGCGTTGAGCACCTGGCTGAGCAGGCCGAAGACGCCGTAGAACAAGATGGCCGGGAGGCAGTACTGGGCCAGCGCGATGGTCAGATCCCGCTGGACGTGGTCCTTGGGGGTGTAGTTCGTGTAGGAGTCCACGATCTGCGGCGCGAACAGCCAGGCAACCAGGGTGATGGCGATCAGCGCCACACCGCAGGCCGTCAGCAGACGGTTGGTGTAGGCGACGCCGCGGTCCTTGTGGGTCTGCGCGGCCCGGACCAACTCGGGGACGAAGACCGAGTTGAGCACACCGCCGATCAGCATCATGTAGACGGTGGTCGGCAGCAGGGTCGCCACGCCGTAGCCGTCGGCGAGCTGCTGGGTGCCCAGCGCGGCGGCGATGACGCCGGCCCGCACGAAGCCCAGCGCGCGCGAGGTGAGCGAGCCCAGAGCCATGATCAGCCCGTTGCGGGCGGCGGAGGACTCCTTGCCCTCCGGCGCCTTCTCGGCCTCCGCCGGGGGCTGCTCCACCGGCTGGCGCGGCGGCGGCAGCTGGGTGCCCAGCTGCATGGTCGGATGTGAGCCGTGCTGCTGTTGAGACACGGGTGGCAGGTACTGCTCGGGCGACATGAACTGCTCGTCAGTGATCTGACGCAGCGGCATGGTGGGCGGGTCGCCGTACGAGCCGGAGGGCTCGCCCGTCGTGTGCATGGTCATCGGACCCCCGTCACTCGGTGCCTGGGCAGTGCGCGGTCACGGGGCTTCCGCAGACCGCTGTCCGGCGGTCCCTTGGTGTACGGAGCCGGTACTGCCTCGTACGACCGGCTCGGTCCGCGCCGTCGTGCTTGGTTCCCCCGGGCTGGGCGCGGGTGCACCCAGCCGGAGAAGTCTGCCTTAACTCGGTACCCGATGGGGAGCGGTGTGCCGCGTGCCCGAGATCTCCCAGTGGCACTGATTGGCCCGTATTCCGAACGAACCCGGCGGAAGTCGGTCCCTAATGACCGGATTTGCAGCGGTTTTTCCCGGCTCTGATGCGAGGGACTTCGGCGGGCGCGGCACTCTACCGATTCCTCCCCGAAGGTCACCCCAATGAGATGTGACCTTTCTCACTGACTGTCAGGAGTGGCGGCGGATCCACTTTCGCGACGGGTTCCGGCCCCCGCTCCGGAGGCCAGGACGCGCTGCACCCTCGGCCTGGTCCGCCAGTCGACCCGGCGCACGTCCCGGCTCAGTGCACGGGGCCGCCACAGCTCGACCGCGACCGTCACCCCGCCGACCACCAGGCCCGCCGTCAGCCATCCGGCCAGGACGTCGCTGGGCCAGTGCACGCCGAGGGCGATCCTGGTCCAGCCGATGGTCAGGACGGCGAGTGCGGCGATGGTGCAGGCGACCGCCCGTCCGGCCCGGTTGGCGTGCGGCCAGACCAGGATCACCAGGGCGGCGGCGGTGATAGCCGAGGCCATCGCGTGCCCGGAGGGGAAGGCCGCACCCGTGGCGGACGAGACCGGGTCGACGAAGTGTGGCCGGGCGCGGCCGACCAGCGCCTTGCCACCCCAGTTGGCCAGCCAGCCGAGCAGGATCTGGGCCGCCGCCCAGCCAGCCAGGATCCGCGCGCCGATCGCCCAGAGCCAGACCGCCGTCACGCCCAGCAGGGCACGGGTGACGGTCGGGCCGCCGAGGTCGGAGACCATCTGCATGGATGCCGTCCAGGCGGTGTGGTCGCGGGCGTAGTCGTGTAGCGAATCCACCCAGTCGCGATCCAGCCGGGCCAGCGGGCCCCAGTGGCTCTCCACCAGGGCCAGGAGCAACCCCAGGAGGGCGGCGCAGCCGAGAGTCAGCGCTGCGGACTCGATCAATCGGCCACGGCGGTGCCGTGCGGTGGCGGCGGTGGCGCCGTCGATGGACAGGTGCATGGCTGACACCTTCCCAGGGGTCGAGATGGCCCCGCACCGTACCGATAGCAATTTTGCATCTTTTGTGAGGAGAAGCTGCGGATGTCGGATCTCGTTCGTTGATCCGGTGGACGGGGTGATTGCCGACACTGTCCGCACCTGCTCGATCGCATAATGTGCGCGATCATGGGCCAGATTGCGCAGGATACTGCATCGCGCGAAGAATCTGGGCTAGTTGGGAATGTTGTCCGAAATCTGTGCGTTGGATCGTTACGTGTGAGCCTTCAGGGGCCCGCATCTCTTTGCCTTCATCTCTCTGCCTCCTCTCTTCGGCCCTAGCTCGCCCCGTCGGGGGTGAAGACCAAGGCAGACCGGCACCAGCAGCAAGGGAGCAAGCATGGCCACTCGTGCCGTCGTTCGCGGCAGTGCCGACCACCCTCGTTCGGCTCGCCCGAACAACCTTGAGGCCGACCGCGACCTTGTCGGCATGTACCTCGACGAGATCGCCCGGACGCCACTGCTCGATGCCGCCGAGGAGGTCGAGCTCTCGCTGCGCATCGAGGCGGGTGTCTACGCCCAGCACCTGCTGGACGAGGACGCCATTCCCGAGAGCACCACGCGCAAGGAGCTGGAGGCGATAGCCGACGACGCCGAGCGCGCGAAGGACGTCTTCATCCGCTCGAACCTCCGCCTGGTGGTCGCGGTCGCCCGGCGGTACCCCCGCAGCGGCCTGCCCCTGCTCGACCTGATCCAGGAGGGCAACGCCGGCCTGGTCCGAGCGGTCGAGAAGTTCGACTACGCGAAGGGGTTCAAGTTCTCCACCTACGCGACCTGGTGGATCCGCCAGGCGATCACCCGCTCGATCGCCGACCAGTCGCGCACCATCCGGCTGCCCGTGCATCTGGTCGAGGAGCTCGGCCGGATCCGCCGGGTGCAGCGTGAAAAGGCCAAGGAGCTGGGCCGTGAGCCCGAGCCCGCCGAGATCGCGGCCGAACTCGACACCACCGAGGACCGGATCAAGGACGTGCTCGACTGGGCCCGTGACCCGGTCAGCCTCAACATGTCCGTGGACGACGAGGGCGAGACCCAGTTCGGTGACCTGGTCGAGGACACCGGCGCGGTCTCCCCGGAGGACGCCGTGATGGTCATGCTCCGCCGCGAGGAGCTGGACGACCTGATCGGCCGGCTCGACGACCGGACGGCCTCCATCATCCGCTCCCGGTACGGAATGGAGGACGGCCGCGAGCGCACGCTGACGGAGGTGGGCAAGCAGCACGGACTCACCCGGGAGCGAATCCGCCAGATCGAGAAGCACGCGCTCGCCGAGCTGAAGAAGATCGCCGACCACGCGGGCTTCGAGGCAGCCTGACACCCGGTTCTCCCGGGGCCCCGGTCCGGTGCCGGCCGGACCGGGGCCCCGCTGTCCGAAGCCGCTGCTGCCGTGCCGCCTACGCTGGATGCAGTTGACAAGGATCGGAGCAGAGATGGCCGAGCAGGAAGAACCGACCCGGCCGAAGGCGAAGCTGGTCTTCGGCGACCCGCTGGACCGCCAGACGGGGGACGATACCGACCGGGGCTGGGGCGAGCGCCCGGAGTCGGGGGAGAGCGGCGGGCGCGGCCTGGACTGGTATCTGAGCCAGCGGCCGCCGCACCACGGTGACTGACCGCTGACCGAGGCCCCGCGCCGGGGCTGCGCGGATCTCAGCCGTCGGGCGGCGCCGTTCCGGTGCAGCGCGGGGTGGCGGTCGGCCCGGCCGCTGCCGAGGCCGTCGAAGGGGCGGCGGGCGGCGGTGGGCCGGGCCGCAGCGGACCGGCGGTGATCGCGGTGGCGGCGGCCAGCAGCCCTGTCGCCAGCAGCCCGGGCCGGTGCCGGACGGCCTGCTGGAGCCGGTGTCGCCCCCCGCCCCCGCGCCGGATCGGTGGGAAGGGCGGAACGGTGCGCCGTGGTGGTACGGCCGAGGGTGCCGTGGCGGTCGTGGTGGCGGTCGGGTGGCAGTGCGGCTGGTTCGCCAGGTACGTCGTCATGCGCATCAGGGTGAGCGCACCGCACCTGCCGCGGAATGCCCCCTCGAATTCCTGTGGAAAACCCGGCCGTGTGGACAACTTCGTTCACCCGCAAGGCTGGTGCGGTCATACGAAAGGCCCGGGTTCGGAACCGAACCCGGGCCTTTCGTGCGGATGCCGCGGACGGCGGTGCCGGCGTCAGCTCGCGGTGCTGGTGCTCGCCGCCGGAGCCGGGGAGGCGGCCGGAGCCGACGAGGCGGACGACGAGGACGAGGCGGACGACGACGAGGAGCTCACCGAGCTGCTCGAGGAGGACCGGCTGTCGGTGCGGTAGAAGCCCGAGCCCTTGAAGACCACGCCGACGGCGGAGAAGACCTTGCGGAGCTTCCCCTGGCAGTCGGGGCACGTGGTCAGCGCCTCGTCGGTGAACTTCTGCACCGCCTCCAGGCCGTTGCCGCACTCGGTGCACTGGTACTGGTACGTGGGCACTTGTCTTCCTCCTGGCACTCTCGCCTGATGAGTGCTAACGACGGTCAATGATGCGGCATTCCGCTGGATCAGTCCAGCGACATCGGGTGTGAGATATCGCTGCCCCGGCCCGGTTCGGGCCGGGGCAGCGGACGCGTCTCAGCCCTTGGAAGCGCCGGCCAGTTGCACCTTGGCCCCGCCCTGCGCCGCGATGCGGCCGGGCCCGGCGGGAGTGTCCAGCAGCCGCCGCAGCGACACCAGTGCGACCAGGCCGATCCCGGCCCCGACGACCGGTACCACGAAGCCCGCCCTGGCACCGTGCGAGTCCACCAGTAGTCCGGCCACGATCGAACCCGCGGCCAGGCCGAGGCCGATCGCACCGGTCAGCCAGGTGAACGCCTCGGTCTTCGCGCCGGCCGAGACCAGCGTCTCAACCAGGGTGTAGCCGCTGATCAGGGTCGGTGCGATGGCCAGACCGCAGCACAGGCCGGCGATCGCCAGCGCGGTCAGGTTGGGCATCGCCCAGAGCGTCGAGCAGCCCAGGACCAGCAGCGTGTAGCTGCCGAGCATCCGCTGCCTGACCGAGCGGCGCCAGGCGATCATGCCGTACAGCACGCCGGCCAGCATGCTGCCGCCCGCGAAGATGCCGTACACCACGCCGTTGAGGCCGGGCTGGCCCTCGGCCCTGGCGAAGGCCGCCACCGTGACGGTCATGGCGCCGAAGACGGAGCCCACGCCCAGGAAGGAGCCCGCCAGTAGCCGGACACCGGGCGATGAGAGCGCCGAGGCCTGCTCGGCGCCGGGTACGGACGGGTGCGGAGCGGGCGCGGTGCCGCGCTGCGCGGCGAAGGCCAGGCCGCCGATCACGGTCAGCGCGGCCTCGGTGATCAGCGACACCGAGGGCGAGACCAGGGTGGCGATGCCGGTGGCCAGCACCGGTCCGATCGCGAAGGTGAACTCGTCGGTCACGGACTCGAAGGCGAACGCGGTGTTCAGCGTCTTGGGCGAGTCGGAGAGTCTGGTCACCCAGCGGGCCCGGACCATCGCGCCGATCTGCGGCACGCTGGCACCGGCCACGCCCGCGGAGACGAAGAGCGTCCAGGTCGGGGCGTGGCCCAGGGCCAGCGCGAGCAGCGCGCCCACCGAGACCGCGTGCACCGCGACGGTGGGCAGCAGCACGGCGGCCTGGCCGTACCGGTCGGAGAGCCGGCCGGTCTGGGGGCCGATCAGCGCCTGGGTCGCGGCGGCGAAGGCCACCACCAGGCCGGCCGTGCCGTACGAGCCGTAGGCGCTCTGGATGAGCAGGACGATGCCCGCGCTGAGCATCGCGTAGGGGAGTCGGGCCGCGAAGGCGGGGACCAGGAAGGTCCAGGCTCCGGGGGTGCGGAGCAGGGTGCCGTAGCCGACGCGGGTGGGAGTGGGCTCTGCGACCGTTCGGCGCGCCGTCACGGTCGGTCCTTCCTGCTGCCTGGTAGCACTCACCGGGCATGGGGCGGCCCGGTAGCGCCGAGAGTTGTCCTCTCGTGCGTTGACCGGGGTAGATACCGGGTCCACGCCGGCCGGGGGAATCGCGGAAGCGGGCCGGCAGAGGAGGGACCACGGCCGCCGAGCGGTCGCGCCAACTCTGCATCAGACAGATGTTGCGGATTTTCGGTGATCGAAACAGGTATGTCGGTCCATAGTACGCATTGCGGACCGGTTCCACGCGATCAATGCATGGTGAACAGCGTGGAAAAGGTAGGAATCTAGCGGCCGTGCAGCCAGCCGGCAAGCTTTCCGCCCCGGTCTACCGCCCGCAGCCTGCGCTCGGCGGCCTCGCTGACCTCCTCGGTGGTGACCACCAGGAGTTCGTCGCCGCCTCGCAGCACGGTGGCCTTGTCGGGCACGAAGCTGCTGTTGTCCCGGACCACCAGGGTGACCGCGGACCCGGCGGGCAGCCGCAGCTCGCCGACCTCGACGCCGGACATCTTCGACTCCGCGGCGAGCGCGACGGAGAGCAGCCGGCCGTGCAGGTGCTCCAGCGGCGCGGACTCGATGCCCAGGTCCTGGCCCATCGCACCCTCGGAGATCCGCAGGCCGCGGGCGACCAGCGGCAGGGTCGGGCCCTGGACCAGGGTGAAGACCACGACCAGGATGAAGACGATGTTGAAGACCTGCTGCGCCTGCGGCACCTCGGCCACCAGCGGGATGGTCGCCAGCACGATGGGCACCGCCCCGCGCAGTCCGGCCCAGCTCAGCAGGGCCTGCTCGCGCCAGGGCAGCCGGAACGGCGTCAGGGTGGCGAAGACCGAGGCCGGCCTGGCGACGAAGACCAGCACCGCGCCGATCACCAGCGCGGGGACGAACGCCGAGCCCATGGTCTCCGGGGTGCACAGCAGGCCGAGCACCACGAACATGCCGATCTGCCCGATCCAGGCCAGTCCGTCCGCGAAACCCCGGACGGCGGGGCCGTGCGGCAGTTTGGCGTTGCCGAGGATCACCGAGGCGGTGTAGACGGCCAGGAAGCCGGAGCCGTGCAGCAGTGAGCCGCCCGCGTAGGCCAGGACGGCCAGCGACATCACGGCGATCGGGTAGAGGCCGGAGGAGGGCAGCGCGACGTGCTTGACCGCGTACGCGCCCAGCTTGCCGACGACCAGGCCGACGACGGCGCCGATGGCCAGCTCGGCGACGATCGTGGCGACCAGTGCGTACCAGGAGTCCAGCGGCCCCGTGGTGGCGAAGGCGACCACCAGGATGACCACGGGGGCGTCGTTGAAGCCGGACTCGGCCTCCAGCAGACCGGTCAGCCGGGACGGCAGCGGCACCATCCGCAGCACCGAGAAGACCGCTGCGGCGTCGGTGGAGGAGACGATCGCGCCGAGCAGCATCGAGACCCGCCAGTCGAATCCGGCCAGCCAGTGCGCGCCGGCCGCGGTGACGAAGACGCTGACCGCCACGCCCAGGGTGGCCAGTACCGAGGCGGCCGGCAGGACCGGCTTTATCGCCTGCCAACTGGTCTTGAGGCCGCCCTCGGCGAGGATCACCACCAGGGCCGCGTAGCCGAGGACCTGGGTGAGTTCGGCGTTGTTGAAGGTGACTCCGAGGCCGTCCTGGCCCATGGCGACGCCGATGCCCAGGTAGATCAGCAGACTGGGCAGCCCTGATCGGGTCGAGAATCGCACGGCCACCACCGCGAATAGGAGTATCGCGGAGAACTCGAGCAGGAAGCGGTTCAGGTGGTCGACAGTCACGCAGTAGCACCTCGGCACGTCAAGGGGGCGGTCGGGGGCAGAGAGTGGCCGGAAACGATTGGCTCGCTCGACGACTTGTTACTCAGTCTAACATTTTACCTGATCTTTGATTGTCTGATTCCGCCCATCGAGACCGGATAGGGTCCACCTCGGCCGACCGTGGACGTCCCCAGTGCATGTCCGCCAACCGAGTCGCCCTAATGTGGTGACCTGTCACGGCCGTCAACGCAACCCAGCCAAGGACCCAGATGCCCCGCTCGAAGAAGTTCCGGCGCGCCCGGCTGCTTGTGCTCGTGCTGGTCGTGCTGCTCGTGGCCGCCGTCGGAGGCGGTGGTTACTGGGCGGTGAGCGCCGTCCGCGCTTCCTTCCCCGACGTCGACGGCAGCGTCTCGGTGGCCGGCATGTCAGCGCCGGTCGACGTCAAGCGCGATGCCAACGGCATTCCGCAGCTGTACGCCGACACCCCCGAGGACCTGTTCCGCGCCCAGGGCTACGTCCAGGCCCAGGACCGGTTCTGGGAGATGGACGTTCGACGGCACATCACCTCGGGGCGGCTCTCCGAGATGTTCGGGTCCAGCCAGGTCGAGACCGACACCTTCCTGCGCACCATGGGCTGGCGCCAGGTCGCGCAGCAGGAGTACGACACCCAGCTCTCCGCCGACACCAAGAAGTACCTGAAGGCCTACTCGGACGGCGTCAACGCCTGGCTGAACCAGCACCCCGGCGGCCAGAGCGCCTCGCTGGAGTACGCCGTGCTCGGCGCGGTCAACAGCGGTTACAAGCCCGAGGCCTGGGACCCGGTGGACTCGGTGGCCTGGCTGAAGGCGATGGCCTGGAACCTCTCCGGCAACCTGCAGGAGGAGATCGACCGGTCGCTGCTCTCCCAGGACTTCTCGACGGAGCAGATCGCCCAGCTGTACCCGGACTACCCGTACGACCGCAACGGCACCATCGTGAAGACCGGCACGATCGGCAAGGACGGCAACTACCAGCCCGCCGACGGCTCCACCGCTCCGGCCGCCGCCACCGCCGCCGCCCAGGGCCGGGCGACGACCAAGTCGCTGTTCACCGACATCTCCGACAAGATGGCCGCGCTGCCGCAACTGCTCGGCCCGCAGGGCCAGGGCATCGGCTCCAACTCCTGGGTGGTCAGCGGTGACCACACCACCACCGGCAAGCCGTTGCTCGCCAACGACCCGCACCTCGGCCCCGGCCTGCCCTCGGTCTGGTACCAGATGGGCCTGCACTGCCGGACCGTCAGCGCCAAGTGCGCCTTCGACACCTCGGGCTTCACCTTCGCCGGCATGCCCGGTGTGGTGATCGGCCACAACCAGAAGGTCTCCTGGGGCTTCACCAACCTCGGCGCCGACGTCCAGGACCTCTACCTGGAGAAGGTGACCGGCCCCGACACCTACCTGGTCGACGGCCAGCAGGTGAAGTTCCAGACCCGCAAGGAGACCATCAAGGTCGCCGGCGGAGCCGACCGGACCATCACCGTCCGCACCACCAACCGCGGCCCGCTCATCTCGGACCAGAGCTCCGAGGAGCAGAGCGTCGGCAAGTACGCCCCCGCGGGCAATGCCGCACCCGACCGCGCCCAGGGCTACGGCGTGGCACTCCAGTGGACCGCCCTCACCCCGGGCAAGACCATGGACGCGGTCTTCATGCTCGACCGCGCCACCAACTGGAACGAGTTCCGCAACGCCGCAGCCGACTTCGCGGTCCCGGCGCAGAACCTGATCTACGCCGACACCAGCAACAACATCGGCTACCAGGCGCCGGGCATGATCCCGCAGCGCACCAAGGGCGACGGCACCTACCCGGTCCCGGGCTGGGACTCCGGCTACGGCTGGCAGAAGGACTTCGTGCCCTTCCAGGCCCTGCCGTACAGCTTCAATCCCAAGAACGGCTACATCGTCACCGCCAACCAGGCCGTGGTGGGCCCCACTTACCAGTACACGCTCACCAAGGACTGGGAGTACGGCACCCGGGCCAAGCAGATCACCGACCTGATCGAGGGCAAGCTGAAGAACGGCGGCAAGATCTCGCCGGACGACATGCAGTCGATGCAGCTGGACAACACCAACGTGATGGCGGAGACGCTGGTCCCGCTGCTGCTCAAGGTCAACATCACCGACCCGTACGTCCGCGAGGCGCAGGACCTGCTGAAGACCTGGAACTACCGCCAGGACGCCGACTCCGCCGCCGCCGCGTACTACAACGGCGTCTGGCGCCAGCTGCTCACCCTCGCGTTCGGCCAGAAGTTCCCGGCCGACCTCCGGGCCAAGGGCGACTGCCTGCTGGTCCGCCAGAAGAGCAACAGCACGCTGCCCGACGGCGCGGTCGGCGCGGACACGCACCCGGTCACCGAGTGCGGCACCCGCGACGCCCACTTCGCCCAGCCGGACGGCGGCGACCGCTGGACCGAGGTGGTCCGGCAGCAGCTGGCCAACCCCAAGAGCCCGTGGTGGGACTACGTCGACTCCAACCACATCCAGCAGCACGGCCTGAACAACCTGCTCGCCGAGGCCCTCAAGGACGCCCGTCAGGACCTCACCGCGCAGATGGGCAAGGACATCAAGACCTGGAACTGGGGCCGGCTGCACTCGCTGAGCCTCAAGGAGCAGACGCTCGGCACCGACGACTCCTCGATCGCCTCCGGGCTGGTCCACGCGCTGCTCAACCGAGGCCCGTACCAGCTCTCCGGCGGCAGCGCGGCGGTCAACGCCTCCGGGTGGAACGCCGCGGCGGGGTACGACGTGGACTGGATCCCCTCGATGCGGATGGTCGTCGACCTCAGCGACTTCAACGCCTCACACTGGATCAACGTCGGCGGCGCCTCGGGCCACGCCTTCCACGCCAACTACAACGACCAGACCGCCCTGTGGGCCAAGGGTGACCTGCTGCCCTGGGCCTGGTCGGCGGACGCGGTGGAGAAGGCCACCAAGCACAAGCTGGTCCTCAGCGCGCAGTAGGCCCATGGAGTAACCCCGTAGGGGGGCGGCGCGGTCCTCCGGGACGCGCCGCCCCTTTCGCGTCATCGGGGGCCGAAGCGGTGCACGGCGCTGGGCGTGACCACGGCGTGGACCGGGCGGTCGTGGGGCTCGGCGGGGACGGCTTCGAGGAGTTCGGCGTCGTACAGCAGCGTGGCCAGCAGCGGGTGCGCCCGGGCGCGGGCCAGCCGGGCCAGCACCCGGTCGTACGAGCCGCCGCCGCGGCCGAGCCGCAGGCCCCGCCGGTCCACCGCGAGCCCGGGCAGCAGGACCAGCGCGGCGCCGCAGACCGCGTCCGGGCCGAGCCGCTGCCCGGTCGGCTCCAGCAGGCCGCGCCCGGCGGGGGCGAGTCGCTCGGGGCCCTGGTACTCGGCCCAGTCCAGGTCGTTGTCGGGGAGCAGTACCGGCAGCAGCACCCGAACTCCCCGTCCCCGCAGGGCGTCCAGCAGGGGCCTGGTCCCGGGCTCCGTCCCGACCGACACGTACGCGGCGACGGTCTGCCCCGGACCGGCCAGCTCCACGGCGTGTTCCGACAGCGCGGCGGCGGCGGTTTCGCGCCATTCGGGCGACAGCGCACGTCGGTCCGCGAGCAGCCGTGACCTCAGCTCGGCCTTCTCGTTGTGCAATGGATCCTCCTGGGTTCCGCTCCCGCCGACGCCACGGGTCTGTCCTGTGCCGGTCGGCGTTCAGAGCCTGACATGCGGAAGGCGATGGATGTCCACCCAGCTGCTGACCGGCGCCCTGGCCGGGCTGAGCGCCACCGGGCTGGCCGCGGCCGCGCTGTCCGGGCTGCGGCTGCGCCGGCTCGCCGCGGGCGCCGCCGAGCGGGAGTCGGGGCTGCGGCAGCGGATCGCCGAGCTGGAGGCCGAGCGGGACGCGCTGCAACGGACCGCGTCCTACGACCCGCAGACCGGTGTCTGGAACTACCGCCATCTCCAACTGACCCTGGACCGCGAGGTGGAGCGCTGCCGCCGGGCCGGGGCGGGTACCGGCCCGCGCCGGCTGGCGCTGCTGATGATGGAGATCACGGGCTTCGAGGCGGTGGTCGCCGAGCACGGGCGGCGCCGGGCCAACGCGGTGCTGCGCGACCTGGCCCAGCGGCTGAGCGTGGAGATCCGCCGCTCCGACACCCTCGGCCGGTACGGCGGTGAGGAGTTCCTGGTGCTCCTGCCGGACACCGGCGCCGAGGGTGCGGCGCACGTGGCCGAGCGGCTCTGCTGGTCGGTGCGCCGGCACCAGCTGCTGGACTGGTCGCCCGCCGGCCCGCAGACCCGCCGACCGGTCGGCGGCAACGGCCTGACCGCCGCCATCGGTATCGCGGTGCTGCCCGCAGACGGCATGCACGCGGCCGTCCTGCTGCGCGCCGCCGACCGCGCGCTCGCCCGCGCCCGTAGCGCGGGGGGCGACTGCTGGCGCTCCGCGCAGCAGTCCGAGCACACCGGTGACGAGGGCCCGGTCAGCCACACCAGACCCGTGGACCCGGTGCACCGGGCCGACCCGGTGCGGCGCTCGCACGAGGCCGCCCTCGCCCGCGGCGCCGACGGCGCCGGGCCCGACGTCCCCCGGGACGGACCGGAAGATCGGAACAATCAGCCCGAAAACGCTGAAAGCACCGGTAATCTGGCGCCCTGCACCGAAGGGGCGGCACCTCTCACCTCCATCGGTGCTGCCCATCCCACCCGGCCACAACCGCCGGACACGACGGGATCTGAAAGTGATCTCGGGTTTACGTTCGGTTAACCCGGATCTCAGGTCAGCGGAACCATGCCTTAGTAAGGTCGACGCCATGACGAAGACGCACTCCCGAACGCCCGTCACGAAGGCGGTCGTTCCCGCCGCAGGGCTGGGGACCCGCTTCCTGCCCGCGACCAAGGCGACCCCGAAGGAGATGCTGCCGGTTGTCGACAAGCCGGCCATCCAGTACGTCGTCGAAGAGGCCGCCGCCGCCGGGCTCTCCGACATACTGGTGGTCACGGGGCGCAACAAGCGGGCCCTGGAGGACCACTTCGACCGGGCCTACGAGCTGGAGGAGCTGCTCGCCCGCAAGGGTGACAAGGACCGGCTCACCCGGGTCCAGGAGTCCGCCCGCCTGGCCAACATGCACTACGTCCGCCAGGGCGACCCCAAGGGCCTCGGCCACGCCGTCTCCGTCGCCGAACAGCACATCGCGGGCCAGCCGTTCGCCGTCCTGCTCGGTGACGACCTGATCGACCCGCGCGACCCGCTGCTGTCCCGGATGATCGAGGTGCAGCAGGAGCTCGGGGGCTCGGTGGTGGCGCTGATGGAGGTCGACCCCTCGCAGATCCACCTCTACGGCTGCGCCGCCGTGAAGCCCAACGGCTTCGGCGAGGACGTGTTCCGGGTCACCGACCTGGTGGAGAAGCCGGACACCGCCGACGCGCCGTCCAACTACGCGGTGATCGGCCGCTACATCCTGGACCCGGCGGTCTTCGACGTGCTGCGCGAGACCGAGCCGGGCCGCGGCGGCGAGATCCAACTGACCGACGCGCTGCGCGAGCTGGCCCAGCGGGACGAGTCCGCGGGCGGACCGGTGCACGGTGTGATCTTCAAGGGGCGTCGCTACGACACGGGCGACCGCGCGGACTACCTTCGCGCTATCGTCCGACTTGCGTGTGAGCGCGAGGACCTGGGCGCGGAGTTCCGTTCCTGGCTCAGGGAGTTCGTGACCACCGAGATGCAGGACTGAGCCGCGGCCGACCGGCCGCCGGGGTGCGACCGAGCTGCGAGGAAGCGAGCGTGAGGCGATGACCGGGACGAACGACCCCTGCTGCGAAGAGAGTTCGACCCCGGCTACGCCCCGGATGTGGACGGTCGACGAGCACCTCGCCGACATCCTCGGGCAGATCGCCCCGCTCCCGCCGATCGAACTCCAGCTGCTGGACGCCCAGGGCTGCACCCTCGCCGAGGACGTGGTCGCCGCCACCGACCTGCCGCCCTTCGACAACAGCTCGATGGACGGCTACGCGCTGCGCACCGCCGACACCGCCGGGGCCACCGAGCAGCACCCGGCGGTGCTCACCGTGGTCGGCGACGTCGCGGCGGGCGCGGACGAGCTGCCCAAGGTCGGCCCCGGCCAGGCCGCCCGGATCATGACCGGTGCCCCGATGCCCCCCGGTGCCGAGGGCGTCGCCCCGGTCGAGTGGACCGACGGCGGCACCGGCACCGGGCGGGCCGCCGACAGCATGGCCGCCCCGGTCGAGGGTGAGGAGGTGCGCGTCCTGCGCCCGGTGGACGAGGGCGCGCACATCCGCCGCCGCGGCAGTGACATCGCCGCCGGCGACCGGGTGCTCCCGGCCGGGGCCATGCTCGGCCCGGCCCAACTCGGCCTGCTGGCCGCCATCGGCCGCGGTACGGTCAGGGCCCGGCCGCGGCCGCGCGTGGTGGTGCTCTCCACCGGCAGCGAACTGGTCCAGCCAGGGGAGAGGGTGGGCCCCGGACAGATCTCCGACTCCAACAGCTTCACCCTCACCGCCGCCGCCCGGGACGCGGGCGCCATCGCCTACCGGGTCGGCGGCGTCCCGGACGACACCGCCACCCTGCGCTCCGTCCTGGAGGACCAGCTGGGCCTGGCCGACCTGATCATCACCAGCGGCGGAGTCAGCGTCGGCGCGTACGACGTGGTCAAGGAGGCCCTCCAGTCGGTCGAGGGCGGCGAGGGCGCCGGGGTCGACTTCCGCCGGCTGAGGATGCAACCGGGCAAGCCGCAGGGCTTCGGCCGGATCGGGGCCGGTGCCGGAGTGCCGCTGCTGGCGCTGCCCGGCAACCCGGTCAGCGCGTACATCTCCTTCGAGCTCTTCGTCCGCCCGGTGATCCGCACCATGCTCGGTGCCGCGGACATCCACCGCCCGGTGGTCCGGGCCCTCTGCCCGGACGAGCTGCGCTCCCCGGCGGGACGGCGGCAGTACCTCCGCGGCTGGTACCAGGACGGCGAGGTGCGCCCGGTCGGTGGCGAGAGCTCGCACCTGGTCGGTGCGCTGGCCAGGGCCAACTGCCTGATCATCGTCCCCGAGGAGACCACTGCGCTGGCCCCGGGCGGCACCGTGGATGTGGTCCTTCTCACGGACTGAGCGGGGCGGGGAGGTACGGTAGCGCGGTATTCGTACCCACAGCGCGGAGTTCGCGCCGCGCCTGTCTGCCGTACCCCTGGAGTTTCCCCGTGACCGCACCCTCCGGCGAGCGACCCGGCGACCGTCTCACGCACGTCGATGACACCGGCGCCGCCCGCATGGTCGACGTCTCCGAGAAGGCGACCACCGTACGGACGGCCGTGGCCGCCGGACGGGTGCGGGTGGCCCCGCGTGTGATCGAACTGCTGCGTGGCGAGGGGGTGCCCAAGGGCGACGCGCTCTCCGTGGCGCGGATCGCCGGGATCATGGGCGCCAAGCGGACCCCCGAGCTGATCCCGCTCTGCCACCCGATCGCCATCTCCGGAGTCAAGGTCGACCTGACCGTCGCCGACGAGGCCGTCGAGATCACGGCGACCGTGAGGACCGCCGACCGGACCGGCGTCGAGATGGAGGCCCTCACCGCGGTCGCCGTGGCCGGCCTCACCGTGATCGACATGGTCAAGGCGGTCGACAAGGGCGCCGCGATCGAGGACGTCCGGGTGCTCGCCAAGACCGGCGGCAAGAGCGGCGACTGGTACGCGCCGGAGGCCTCGCGATGAGGGCACTGGCGGTCACCGTCTCCAACCGCGCCGCCGCGGGGGTGTACGAGGACAAGGGCGGCCCGCTGCTGGTCGCCGGCCTGCGCCGGATGGGCTTCGAGGCGGACGGCCCGCGGGTCGTCCCCGACGGCGACCCGGTCGAGGCCGCCCTTCGCGAGGCCGTCGCCGCCGGCTACGACGTCGTGCTCACCACCGGCGGCACCGGAATCTCGCCGATGGACCTGACCCCCGAGATGACCGCCCGGGTCATCGACCGTCAGGTCCCCGGCATCGCCGAGTCGATCCGGGCGTACGGGCGCGAGAAGGTGCCCGCCTCGGCGCTCTCCCGGGGCCTGGCGGGCCTGGCCGGACGCACCCTGATCGTCAACCTGCCCGGCTCCACCGGCGGCGTCAGGGACGGCCTGGCCGTCCTCGAACCGCTGCTCGCCCACGCTGTGGACCAGCTCGGCGGCGGCGACCACCCCCGGCCGGCCGCGGACGAGGGCGGGCCGGCCGGGCCCGCCGCGGGTTCCGAGGGAGGCGCGAACTGAACAGCGGCTGGCAGGTGGAGCTGCACCTGGGGGACGTGACGCTGCGCCCGATCAGGGTCCGTGACCAGCGCGCCTGGCAGGAGGCCAACCGGCGGAACCGGGACTGGCTGCGCCGCTGGGAGGCGACCGTTCCGCCCGCGCAGCCGGGCCGGATGTCCGGCTCCCGGCCGACGTACCGGCAGATGGTCCGCTACCTGCGCGGCGAGGCGGCGGCCGGGCGGATCCTGCCCTTCGTGGTGCTCTACCGGGGCGAACTGGTCGGCCAGTTGACGGTCGGCAGCATCACCTGGGGCTCGATGTGCTCGGCCAACGTCGGTTACTGGATCGACGAGGCGGTGGCCGGCCGGGGCATCATGCCGACCGCCGTGGCGCTTTCGGTGGACTATTGCTTCGCGGTTCTCGGCCTGCACCGGATCGAGGTCTGCATCCGACCGGAGAACGGGCCGAGCCGCCGGGTCGTCGAAAAGCTCGGCTTCCGCTCGGAGGGAATGCGTCCACGATATCTGCACATCGACGGGGACTGGCGGGATCACCTGGTCTATGCGCTGACCGCCGAGGAGGTGCCGGAGGGCCTGCTGAACCGCTGGCGTGCGGTCAGTTCCCGAGGTCGGTGCGGTAATTGAATATATGTTCGAATAGATGATATCGATATGGCATCGACGCCCCCGCGAGTGGTCACAAATGCCGGCAAAATAGTCGGAGAATCAGCTTGATCGCACGACACGCCGTGCCGAATTGCCGCCGGGCCTTCACCGACCCCCGTACCGTGTGAAAGGTGAGCAGCAGCGGCCTTATCTACGCGGTCATCGTAGGGGCCTGGGCTGCCTATCTGGTGCCGATGTGGCTCCGCAGGCAGGACGAGCTGAACGAGGCTCGTCCGACGGAACGCTTCAGTACCGCGATCCGCCTGCTGGCCGGCCGATCGGCACTGGAGCGGCGGGCGGCCCGGTCCCTCGGTGACGACGGCGACAGTCCGGCTTCGGAGCCGGTTCCCGACTCGGGGTCCCCTCGGTCCCCGGGGGCTTCCGCGTCCTCGGGATCATCGGGCGCTTCGGCCTCCGCCGACCGGAGCGAGGTGGACGCCCCTTCCCAGGCGGCCTCGGGGCCTTCGCCGCAGCGGGGTGCGCAGACCGACCCGGGCGACCGGCGGGCCCGGCTGCTGGCCCGGCGGCGGCGGATGGTCACCACGCTCTTCCTCGCCTTCGCGGCGGGCGCGGTGACCGCCGCGGTGGCGGGCGTGGCCTTCCTCTGGGTCCCGGCCGTTCCGGCGATCCTCCTCACCCTCTACATCGGCTACCTCAGGCGGCTGGAGCACCAGCGGTACGAGGTCAAGCTGGACCGCGCCCGTGCCGCCCAGGCCGCCGAGCGCCTACGCGAGCGGGAGCGGGCCCGTGCGGGCCGCCCCGAGGCGGCGGGGGACGACGCGTTCCCTACTGAGCGGGGGGTTGAGCCGGCTGCGGAGCGGGCGGACGAGCCGACGGTGGAGCTCGCGGCGGAGCGGCCGGCCGACCGGGCGGGGGAGCGGGTCTTCGAGCGTCCTGTCGACTCCGACCGTCCGCACCTGCGGGTGGCCGAGCCGGGCGGGCGGCGCGAGCCCGCGGAGAGCTCGGCCGCGGTGCTGGCGGAGGCGACCGACCACGAGGAGTGGGTGGACGGCATGCGCGAGAACGCCGCCGCCGGTCCGGAGTCGTGGGAGCCGGTCCCGGTTCCGCTGCCGACGTACGTGACCGCTCCGGTGGCCCCCCGGGTCACCCGCGGCCTCGATCTCAACGCCCGCGACGCCTGGGACTCCGGCCGCCCCGCCGAACCCCGCAGGACGCCCCTCTTCGACCAGTACGCCGAGGCCGTCCCGCCTCCATCGGGGGAGGACTACCTCGCCCGCCCCCGGGCTGCCAACGAGTAGCCCGCCCCGACCCCTCGCGCCCCGCCGCCGGTCAGTGACCTGCGGCGGGGCGTCCGGCTGTCAGGGGGTGGTCACGAGCCACCTCGAAAAGGTGCTAGAGTTCTTTCTCGTTGGGGCTGTGGCGCAGTCCGGTAGCGCACCTCGTTCGCATCGAGGGGGTCAGGGGTTCGAATCCCCTCAGCTCCACCCAACGTCAGAGGCCCTTCCGGGATTAACCGGGAGGGCCTCTGGCCGTATGTGCGGCAGTGAAGTGCAGCGGCTGTTCAGAGTTCTGTGGTGCGTGATCCACATCACCCGAGGTGATTTTCCCCAGTGCCTGACGGGCCGCCTCGGGTGGCACGCGGACGCCCCGGCTGTCGCGGGGGCGGATCGCATGGACTTCGGCCGGTTCACGGCGCCGACGGCGGGTGGACGGCCGTTCCCGGGGGCGTGCCCCCGGGAACCCGGGGGCGCGGCGCGGGCCGGCATCCCGCTCGACGCGGAAGGCGCTCGCGGGATCCCGGGAGGGCCTTCGGGTTTGCTTGGGGTGTCCGGTGTCCGGTGTCCGGTGCCTGGGCGCTGCCGGTGCCAGTGGTGCGGCTGCGTCAGTTCAGGCGGGCCAGGTAGCCGTTGTCGACCAACCAGAGGACGTTGAGGCGGGCCGGGGAGCCGGCGACGAGGGCGGCGTCGAGCTGGTACTGGAGGCCGTAGCCGGGCTGGCCGAACCACGGGGCGATCGGGCCGGCGTGGACGGCGAAGGGCTTGAGGACACGGTAGTCGTGGTAGTTGCAGGCGGCGGCTGGGCTGCCGTCGAGGCTCTGCGGGGGGATGGAGCGGGAGGCGTAGGGGAGGCCCTCGGGGGCGAGGAAGCCGCCGTGCTCGCTGCCGTAGCGGTCGATGTCCTGACCGGGGAGCAGGTGGACGGTGAACTCGACCGGGGTGCCGTCGGCGTGCAGCAGGTAGCCGTCGGACGGCGGGTAGATCCAGCCAGGGGAGCCGGAGTTGGCGGTGGGGCTGTAGTAGGTGGCGAGGAACTTCTCCTCGGTCAGGCCGCCGGTGCGCCGGTAGCCGATCAGTTCGCGGCCGACCGGGCCGGTCCCGGGTAGGTCCTGCGGGCCGAGCCGGGCATCGCCGCCGTGGAAGTCGGTCGAGCACTCGTCCGCGGGGGTGGTGGAGCGGGCGGCCGTCGGGCCGGTGGCGGCCGCGGCCGGTACGGCGGGGGTGAGGAGTGCGGCGGCTGCCAGGACCGGCGCGAGGAACAGGCGAAGGCGCACGTCGTCTCCGGAGCGGGAGGGCGGGTCGGCTCGGAGGGAGAGCGGTCACCCTCCGTGCCGGGGGCGTCGCATAGGCAATCCGATCGGATGACGATCCGTCAATCGAGTGCCCGGGTACGGCTAAGCGGAGGAATGGATTTCGGCCAGCCGTCCGGACAGCACGACGGGCCCGGAGCCGGGATGCGGCTCCGGGCCCGTCGTCGGTCCGGTCCGGGTCAGCCCTGCGGGCCGGGGTGCCGGGTGAGCCGGCTGCCGCGCGGATGACGGGTCAGCTTGTAGCCCGCGACGCCGGCCAGGGCGGCCAGGGCGCCACCGCCGAGGGTCCAGAACCACCGGGTGTTCCAGCCGGAGAACAGGTCGGAGTACCAGTGGGTCTTCGGCTGGGCCGGTGCGGCGGCCCGGGTGGCGTCGGAGCCGTCCGCCGCCGCGGTGGGCGCGGTGGAGGCACCGGCGGAGGGCGAGCCGGCGTTGACCGGGGGCGCCAGCGGCGCCTTCAGCTCGCCGCCCTCGGGCTGGGCGTCGTCCGCCCCGCCCTTGGCGGTGATGTGCAGCTTGACCTGGGCCGCGAGGCCGAGGTCCTGCTGGTCCACGTCGCTGGTGGTGAGCCGGATGTAGTACGTACCCGGCAGCGGGTCACCGGACCAGGGCTCGGCCCAGGAGCGGATCTGCCGCAGGGTGCAGCTGACCGAGAGCGAGGTGTCCTTGGGCGTTGCCGTGGCGTTCTGCGGTCCGGCGGTGCAGGACTGGCGCCGGCGCAGCCCGTCGAAGAGCTCCACCGCCCAGGTCTGCGGTCCGTGCCGGTCCGTGCCGGAAGGCAGGGCGACGGTCACCTGCACGGTGTCGGTCTGGCCCTCGGAGGCGGGGAACGCCCAGTAGAGGTAGTCGCCGGTGGAGGCCGACACGTTGGCCTCCTGGCCGGCTGCCAGGGTGGTCGCGGTCAGGAAGGAGGTGCCCGAGGTGGTGGCGGGGGCCTGGTTCCTGCCGGCCGGGCTCGCCGAGGGCGAGGCCGCCGAGGCGGCCGGGGCCAGGGCCGGCAGCAGTCCGAGCGCGAGCAGCGCGCCCGCGGCGAGGCGGTGCGGCGTGGTGGTGAGTCTCGTGCGCATCGTCAGTTCTCCTGCCAGATGGCGATCCGCCAGCGTGCCAGCCAGCCGAAGACCAGACCGGTCAGCAGACCGGCGCCGGTGAGCACCAGCAGCAGCACCCAGCCACGGCCGAGCCCGGCGGCCGGGCCGTCGGGGGCGGGGGAGGCGGCGGCCACGTCCACGGTCAGCTCCAGCGGCAGTCCGGGATCGGCGGACACGCCCGGCTGCGGGGCGAAGGAGTTGCTGACGACCAGGCAGACCGTGTGGTCGGCGTTGGTGGCCGCCGAGCTGCCGGTCGCGGTGGCCTTCGCGGCGGTCGTCCCGGACGCGGACCAGCGCACACCGGTCGAGACGACGTCGGTGCGACCGCTGCCCGCGTCCGTGCCGCGGACCAGTTCCTGTCCCGTCGGGTCGGTGGCCTGCAGCAGCACGCCGTAGTCACGGGCGACGGCGCGGTCCATCGCGACGCTGACCGAGGCCCGCAGCTCCTGGCCCGCCTTGACCGGCACCCGGTAGACGCGGTGCTCGGAGAACTTCTCCCGGTCGCTGTAGACGCCGGGGGTCAGCAGCGGTGCGGTCTCGCACTTGTCGGTGCCGGCGGTCTTGGCGGGCGTCACCTTGTAGGTGTCGGCGTTCTGCTGGACGATCTGCTTCACCTTGCCGGTGAGCTGTTCCTGGCTGCGGACGTCGGTGTAGGTACCGCCGGTCGCGCCCGCGATGCAGAGCAGTTGCTGGCGCGTCTTGTCGTCGTGGGCCAGGCCGAGGGTGTCCACCACCAGGTGGGTGCCCTGGGCGGCGAGTTCGCGGGCCACGTCGCAGGGGTCGGGCGGGGCGCAGGTGTCCTCGCCGTCGGTGATCAGCACCACCCGGCGGGTGGTCTGGCCGCTGCCGAGGTCCTTGGCGGCTTCGCGCAGGGCGAGCCCGATCGGCGTCCAGCCGGTGGGGCGGAGGGTGGCCACGGCGGTCTTGGCCTCGACCTTGTTGGTCTTGCCGATCGGGAACAGCTGCTGGGTGTCCTTGCAGCCCATGGCCTGCTCGTTGCCGGGGTAGGTCGCGCCGAGCGTGCGGATGCCGAACTCGGTCTCGGCCGGCAGTGCGTCGATCACCTCGTCGATGGACTGCTGGGCGACCGAGATCCGGCTCTTGCCCTGGATGTCGGCGGTCCGCATCGAGCCGCTGACATCCAGGATCAGGTCGACCCGTGGGGCCTCGGAACTGGTGGGGCTGCTGGGGGTGGTCTCGTCCGCCTGCGCGGGCAGCCCGCTGAGCAGGGCCCCGGCGGATATCGCCAGCGCGGCCAGCAGGCCCAGCGGCCGCCTGACCGGCAATCGTCGTCTCATGGTCGTCACGGACTCGATCCTATGGATCATCAGTTGGGAAAGACCAATGCTCCACGGGTGCCCGAACTGCCTTGCCGGAGAAGGAGAAACGGTGGTCCCGGGGTTTTGCGCGGGGAGAGTTCGTCAGGATCCTGTGGGCGCCTCCTGCCGTCGGGCTTCCGACGCTGCGTCGGGAAAAGCCGGTGCTGGGTGGTTCGGATCCGGCCGACGCGCCCCGCGGTGGATCCACAGCCTGTGGACACATTCGGGGGTCTGTGGCGCCCCGACCGGCGCCGACCTGTGCGTTTCGGCGTACCGGCACCCCGTGTGACCTGCCGGACCGACGCAGGGGTCCCGCCGCGCCGCCTGCTTTCTGTCCGGTTTGTTGGAGCACATGCGACGATTCGTATAAGGCGGACCTCGCCGTTCACCGTTTGCGCCACTGGTGGATTCGCGGGGTACTGTCCCATCTTTGTGCGGTTGGTCCGCCCACTCTCCCCACGGAGCGGCCGCGGCACAGCCAGCTAGGACACCCTCCACCGCCTAGAAGGAACCACGCGTTGACCACCCATAGCCCCACCAGCGCGCGTCTGTTCAGACGGAAGCCCATCGACACCCTGATCGCCGAAGCCGGTTCGCCCGAGGGCCTGCCCGCCGGGGCGCCCGAGGAGGGCGGCCGTTCCGGGATCCACCTGCGCCGCTCGATCGGGCTGTGGCAGCTGTCCTCGATCGGCATCGGGGCGACCGTCGGAACCGGCATCTTCTTCGTGCTGAGCAGCGCGGTTCCCGAGGCGGGCCCTGCGGTGATCGTGTCCTTCGTGCTCGCGGCGGTCACGGCCGGCCTGACGGCGCTCTGCTACGCCGAGATGGCCTCCGCCATCCCGGTGTCGGGCTCCTCGTACAGCTACGCCTACGCGACGCTCGGCGAGATCGTGGCCTTCGGGGTGGGCGTCTGCCTGCTGCTGGAGTACGGGGTCTCGGCCTCCGCGATCGCGGTGAGCTGGGGCCAGTACCTGAACAAGTTCTCCGACCTGGCCTTCGGTTTCCGGATCCCCGAGTGGATGGCGCAGCCGCCCGGCGACGGCGGGTACTTCAACCTGCCCGCCGTGATCCTGGTGGCCATGGTGGTCGTGCTGCTGATCCGCGGGGTCAGCGAGTCGGCCAAGGTCAACGCGACCATGGTCGGCATCAAGATCGTGATCTTGCTGCTCTTCATCGCGATCGGCCTGACCGGCTTCCACTCCGGCAACCTGAGCCCCTTCATGCCGCTCGGCTTCGGCGGCGTCCAGGTGGCGGCGTCCAGCATCTTCTTCTCGTTCATCGGCCTGGACGCGGTCTCCACGGCGGGTGAGGAGGTGAAGAACCCCCGCCGCACCCTGCCGCTGGCGATCATCATTTCGCTGGTGGTGGTCACCCTGCTGTACATCGGCGTGGCCATCGCCGCCCTCGGCGCCCAGTCGTGGCAGAAGTTCGACGGCCAGGAGGCCGGGCTCGCGCAGATCCTCCAGGACATCACCGGGCAGAGCTGGCCGGGCCTGATGTTCGCGCTCGGCGCGATCATCTCGATCTTCAGCGTCACCCTGGTGGTGATCTACGGCCAGACCCGCATCCTGTATTCGATGGGCCGCGACGGCATGCTGCCGAAGAAGTTCGCCGAGATCTCCCCGAAGACCGGCACCCCGGTCTGGAACACCCTGGTGGTCGGCATCGGCGTCGCCGCCCTGGCCGCCTTCGTGCCGCTGGACATCCTCACCGACCTGACCAGCCTCGGCACCCTGGTCGCCTTCTCGGTGGTCTCGATCGGCGTGATCATCCTGCGCCGCACCCAGCCGCACCTGCCGCGCGGCTTCAGGGTGCCCGGCTACCCGGTGGTCCCGCTGCTCAGCGTCGGCTTCTGCGTCTACCTGATCTACGGGCTGCACCCGCTGACCTTCCTGTTCTTCGGGATCGCCCTCGTGCTGGCGGCCGCCGTCTACTTCGGTTACAGCGTCAGGCACTCCAAGCTCAACCGGGCCGAGACCGAGCTCAGCACGACCGGCTGAGCGTCGGCCGGAGCCGCCCGCGTGCCGGGTTGAGGGGCCGTCGGGGAGGATCTCTCCCCGGCGGCCCCTCGGCGTTCGCCACGCACGCGCCGACGGCACGTTGGTGGGCCGTCGGGGATGCTCCCGGGCGCGATCGGAGGTTGGATGCGTATCGACAGGCCGCGCGGTGCGGTGCCGGCGGGGGAGTCACGGGTGGTACGGGAGTCGGGCATGGGCACTGGGCGGCGGCGGTTTCTGGGAATGGCGGTGGGGGCCGCGGCCGGGCTGAGTGCCTGCGACGCCGCCGGTACGCCGGGTGGGGCCGCCGCCGCGAGCGCGGCGGTCGCGGGAAGGCCGACGGGCACGCCGTCGCCGAGCCCGTCCGCGACCTCGGCCGAGAACGCCCGGCCGGGCAACGCCGACTGGGGGGTGACGAAGGCCGGTCCGGCGCGGGCGATCGAGGGGTACGCCGACCGGGTGAGTGTGCTGCCGGGTGAGCGGTTCGGTCTGTACGTGTCGACCACCGCGCCGCATTTCACCGTGTCGGCGTACCGGATGGGCTGGTACGGGGGTGCGCGGGGCCGGCTGGTGTGGCGGTCCGAGCGGCTTCCGGGCAGCAGGCAGGGCGATCCGACGGTCGACGGGCGGACCAGGACGGTCCGCACCGACTGGGCCAGGAGCACCACGGTGGACACCGAGGGCTGGCCGGAGGGCAGTTATCTGCTCCGGCTGGACGCCGAGGACGGCTCGGGGCAGCGGTTCGTCCCGGTCACCGTGCGGTCGGCCACGACCGCGGGGAAGACGGTGATCGTCAACGCCCCGGCCACCTGGCAGGCGTACAACGAGTGGGGCGGCTACAGCCTCTACAACGGTCCGACCGGCGGGCTGGCGACCCGTTCGCTGGAGGTGACCTTCGACCGGCCGTACCTGTACGACAACGGCGCCGGACTGTTCCTGGTGTACGAGGCGCCGCTGGTCGCGCTGGCGGAGCGGCTCGACCTGCCGCTGGCGTACACCACCGGGGTGGACGTGGCCCGTGAGCCGGAGCTGTTGCACGGGGCAACCGCCGTGCTGTCGCTGGGACATGACGAGTACTGGTCGCCGGAGCAGCGGCAGCACTTCACCGCAGCCCGGGACGCCGGGACCAACCTCGCGATCCTGGGCGCCAACTGCTGCTTCCGCCGGATCCGCTTCGAGCCCTCGGCCCTCGGTCCGGACCGCACCGTGGTCTGCTACAAGAGTGCCTGGCAGGAGGACCCCGGCTACCGGGCGGGGAAGCCCGCGACCACCGACTACCGGGAGCAGCCGGATCCCGACCCGGAGAGCTCGCTGCTCGGGGTGATCTACGACGGCTACCCGGTGGACGCCCCCTACGTGGTGACCAACCCGGGCCACTGGCTGTTCGCCGGGACGGGGGTCGGAGCGGGCGACAGCTTCGCGCACCTGGTCGGGGTCGAGTACGACCGGGTGCTCACCGGCTTTCCGACGCCCCGGCCGATCGAGATCCTGGCGCACTCGCCGGTGGTCTGCGACGGGCGGCGCAGCTTCGCGGACTCCGCGTACTACACGGTGCCCAGCGGTGCCGGGGTGTTCGCCAGCGGAACGATGCGCTGGGTGGAGTCGCTGGACGCCGACGGGCCCGGCGGCGGCCGGGCCGACCACGGGATGGACGGCAGGACCGGAGCGATGACCCGGCGGGTCACCGAGAACCTGCTGCGGGCGTTCGCCGCCGGCCCGGCCGGGCGCAGCCACCCGGCCAGTGACAACGTCGAGGCCGTCTACGGGAAGAGCTGAGCGGCCGGGGAGGGCTGACGGCGCGTACCGGGCGGAGAGCCGGTCAGTCCTGGTTGCCGACGCGGAGCACCTGGGCGGCGGCCGGTCCGGCGGCCTCGGAGCCGTGGCCGCCGCCCTGGACCTCGGCGGCCACCGCGAGGTCGTCGCGGTAGGCGGTGAACCAGCTGTTGTCCGAGGACTGGCCGCCGACCTGGGCGGTGCCGGTCTTGGCGCCGGTGTCCCCGCCGATCCCGGACATCGCGGAGCGGGCGGTGCCGCTGGTGACGGTCAGGTGCATCATCCGGCGCAGCGACTTCAGGGTGGACGCGGAGAGCTTGCGCTCGGCCGGGATCTGGTCGTAGCCGGGGATGAGGATCGGCTGGTGGAAGGTGCCGTTCTGGACGGTGGCGGCGACCGAGGCCATGGTGAGGGAGTTCATGGTGATCTGGCCCTGGCCGATCAGCTGGGCGGCCCGCTCGGTGGCGCTGCCCGGTGCCGGGACCTTGGCCGGGGACAGCTTGAGGCCGGTCTTCCAGGTCGGTCCGATGTTGAAGAACTTCCGTGCGGTGTCCTGGAGTTGGCTGCCGGTGAGGGTGGTCATGCCCTGCTGGATGAAGGCGGTGTTGCAGGACTGGGCGAAGTCCTTGCTGAAGCTCCAGTCCTCGCCCGACTCGTCGTCGTCGTTCTTGAAACTGAAGCCGTTCACCGAGTAGTTCTGCTTGCACGGCATGGCCGAGTCGGCCGGGACGCCGCTCTCCAGCAGGGCCGCGGCGGTGATCACCTTCATGGTGGAGCCGGGCGCGATCGCGCCGAGGAAGGCCCGGTTCTGGCCGCTGGCCGGGGCGTTGGCGAAGGCCAGGATCTTCCCGCTGCTGGGCTCGACGGCCACCAGCGAGGCGGGCCTGCTGCCGTCGGCGGAGGCATCCCGTACGGCCTGCTCGGCGGCCGCCTGGAGCTTGCCGTCGATAGTCAGTCTGGACTTCTGCCCGGCCTTCGGCTCGGTGACGGTGAAGAGTTTCTCGGAGCTGCCCTCACCGCTGTCGTCGGTGATCATCACGGCGCTGCCGGCCGTGCCGGACGCGCCCGCCGGTACCCGATCGCCCAGTTCACCCAGCAGCGGCTGGAGCGAGGGGTAGCCGGCCAGGGACTGGCCGTCGCGGTCCGTCAGCGAGTCGGCGGACGAGGCGGGCAGCGGCCGGACGGCGATGCTCCTGCCCGCGGTCAACTGCGGGTGGATCACGGTCGGGGTCCAGTGCACGGCGCTCTTGCCGTCGCTCATCCGGACCATCCCGAGCGTACTGTCGTAGCTCCAGGCCGCCTCCGAACCCGCGAAGTGCAAGGTGGCCTTGAAGCCCAGCGAGAGCTGTCCCGCCGGTGCGGACGGCCTCGGCGACGGGGCCCCGACCGCCGGGTCCGGGCCGGTGACGGCCAGCGTGATCGAGCTCGGCCGCACCTTCTCCCGGAAGGCCGCCAGCGCGGCGGTGGCGCTTTCGGGCTGGTCGGTCAGCGCGGCCGCGGCCTGGAAGTCGCCCTTCGCCCAGGCGGCTAGGAAGGCGTTCGCCGCGTCCTCGGCCTGCTGGGGGCTCGGGGGTTTGGTGACCACCGTACGGACCTGCGGCTGCGCGTCCGACTGACCGGTCCTCCCGTCCATCAGCGCATCGGCGACGTTGTACACGCCGTAGCCGGCGACCGAGAGCATCCCGGTGCAGACGACGCCGATCCCTATCTTCACGCCCTTGTGCATGCTGCGGTTCCCCCCGCGTTCAGACGGTGTCCGACCTACCCTAGGCGGGCGGTCTCGGCAGCCCCACGGAGCGTCCGCGCTCGTGACGCATTCGGTACCGGAGGTCTCGACCTCTGCGGCGGATCCGGTGTCAGATCCAGCTGGTGAACCACATCCTGGCGCGCCAGTCGCTCATCGGGATCATCTCGCCGGTGTACAGCGGCAGGAAGTACAGGAAGTTCCACATGATCGCGAGCACCAGCAGCGCCGCCGCCGTGGTGCCGATCACCCGGCGGTCGTGGGTGGCGTCCGGCGGGCCGATCAGCGCGCCGACCAGCATCGTCACGGCCAGCACCAGGAACGGGACGAAGGCGACCGCGTAGAAGAGGAAGATGGTCCGCTGCTGGTACATGAACCAGGGCAGGTAGCCCGCCGCCACGCCGCAGAGCACCGCGCCGGCCCGCCAGTCCCGCCGCAGCGCCCAGCGGTACAGGCAGTACGCCAGTGCGGCGATGCCCGCCCACCACAGCAGCGGGGTGCCGATGCCGAGCACCTCGCGGGCGCACTCGTTGGCGGTGCAGCCGGACTGGCCGTACTTCGGGGAGTCGTAGAAGTACGAGACCGGCCGGCCCAGGAACAGCCAGCTCCACGGGTTCGACTGGTAGGTGTGCGGGTCGCGCAGGTTGACGTGGAAGCTGTACATCGTCGCGTGGTAGTGCCACAGGCTGCGCAGCGCGTCCGGCACCCAGGTCATGTCGAACTGGAAGGGCATCTTCACGCCGAACACGTACTCCGGCGACAGCCCGGCGCGGTGCACCGCCCAGTCCCGGCCGTAACCGCCCTGGCCGGGGACGTCGCTGCTGAGGAACCAGCCGGTCCAGGAGGCCAGGTACACCCCGATCGAGATCAGGGTGAGCACCGGCAGCGCGATCGTCGCGTCCCACAGGCCGAGCCGCAGCCAGTGCCGGGCCCCGGCCAGTCGCCGGGCGCCGATGTCCCAGCCGGCGCCGAGCAGCCAGAACGCCAGCAGCACGTACATCCCGCTCCACTTGGTGGCGCAGGTCAGGCCGATGCAGACGGCGGCCGCCAGCCGCCACGGACGCCAGCCCAGGCTCAGCCACTCGCCGCCCGGCCGGGTCTCCAGGCGTCGGGCGATCAGGGCCCGGGTGCGGTCACGGTCCAGCAGCAGGCAGCCGAAGGCCGCCAGCATCCAGAACATGACGATCAGGTCGAGCAGCGCGGAGCGGCTCATCACGAAGTGCAGGCCGTCGACGCTCAGCAGCAGGCCCGCGACGCAGCCCAGCAGGGTCGAGCGCAGCAGCCGGCGGGCGATCCGGGCCAGCATCAGGATCGAGAGCGTCCCGAGCACCGCCACCATGAACCGCCAGCCGAACGGGTGCATCCCGAACAGCTGCTCCCCGATGCCGATCAACCACTTCCCGACCGGCGGGTGCACGATGTACGCCGCGTCGGTGCGGAACGGGACGCTCGGGTGCGCGGCCACGATCTGCGCGTTGGCGTCGTCCGGCCAGCTGGTCTCGTAGCCGACGTGCCAGAGCGCGTACGCGTCCTTGGCGTAGTACGTCTCGTCGAAGATCAGGGAGTTCGGTTCGCCGAGGCCCCAGAACCGCAGCACTCCGCCGAACAGGGCCACCGCGAGCGGGCCGAGCCAGCCCGACCAGCGGCAGAGCCAGGACCAGAGCGGGGCCGGAAGAGTGACGCCGAACCTCGCCAGGAGCGGTGAGGGCTCGACCCGGTGCGGGGTGACCCCGGGGCCGTCCGGCATCGGGGGGACCAGCTGTTCGGCGGGTTCTGGGCGGACCGGGGCACGGTAGCCGTACCCGGCCAGCCGGCGCGCCCAGACCGAGCGCGGACCGGCCGCCGCGCGCGGGGCCGGGACGCCCGCCGCGGGCGGTCGGTGGTCGGGCGCGGGCAGTACGGCGAGGCCGCCCTGCTCGGGGTGGTCCACGCCCATGGGCCTCTCGGGTGCCTTCTCGCCGCTCACCCGCCACATCGTAGGGGCGGGGCATGATCAGGCAAGGGGTACTCGGCCGGTGAGGGGGCGGCACGGGCGGCTTTCCACGGCGGTCGGCCGGGTCGGTGCCCCGGGACGGGGGCGACTGTCCGGGCCGCGGGGCCGCAGGCCGTACGGTTGCGCCGGCCCGGCCGCGCGCGCCCCCGGGCGTCGCCGTTCACCGGGAAGGGCCGGGCCGCCGCTCTGGGAGGATGGGGGTGTGACAGGAGTACTGGTTCTCGCAGGGACGCCCATCGGTGATGTTTCGGACGCGCCGCCCAGACTGCTGACGGAGCTGGCGACGGCGGACGTGATCGCCGCCGAGGACACCCGGCGGCTGCGGAGGCTCACCCAGGCACTGGGGGTGACCCCGGTCGGGCGGGTGGTCTCGTACTTCGAGGGCAACGAGGTGGCCCGGACACCCGAGCTGGTGGAGGCGCTGCGCGGCGGCGCGCGGGTGCTGCTGGTGACGGACGCCGGGATGCCCTCGGTCTCCGACCCGGGCTACCGGCTGGTGGACGCCGCGGTGAACGCCGAGATCAAGGTGACCGCGGTGCCGGGGCCGTCCGCGGTGCTCACCGCCCTGGCGCTGTCCGGCCTGCCGGTGGACCGGTTCACCTTCGAGGGCTTCCTGCCGCGCAAGGCAGGCGACCGCTCCCGGCAGCTGGCGGAGATCGCGGCCGAGCCGCGCACCATGGTGTTCTTCGAGGCACCGCACCGGATCGCCGAGACCCTGGAGGCGATGGCGGCGGCCTTCGGCGAGGACCGTCCGGCCGCGGTCTGCCGCGAGCTGACCAAGACGTACGAGGAGGTCAGGCGCGGCCCGCTGGGCGAGCTGGCCGAGTGGGCGGCGGACGGCGTCAAGGGCGAGATCACCGTGGTGGTCGCGGGCGCGCCGCCGGCCGCGCCGAAGGAGTACGGCCCGGCGCAGCTGGCCGAGCTGGTGGCGGCCCGCGAGGAGGCCGGGGAGCGCCGCAAGGAGGCCATCGCAGCGGTGGCGGCGGAGCTCGGGCTACCGAAGCGGGAGGTCTTCGACGCGGTGGTGGCGGCCAAGCACGGCGCCTGACCGGCGGCGGCCGACTTCACCCGAACGCCGCAGCTCAGGATGCGGGTGCCGAGGTGTTCACCCGGTCCTACCCTGGAAGGAAGACCCGGGACACGCCCCCGAGCTACCAGTCGTCGACGGCTTTCTACAGCCCTCTCCAATTCGGCGCCAAGACTTGGCAAGCCGGGTAGCGAAAGGCATGTCCCGGGCATTCCCTGAGAGGGAAAGACCCGAGCCGGACGGACGTCCGGCGGGCGCTGGGAGACGGCTATGAGCGAGACGATCGGTAGCCCTCTGAGTGGCAGTGCAGTGCGCGACACCGCGTCGGCCGGTCTCGGCCTGACGAGCAGGCCGCCCACCCCCGTGGAGACCGTCCGGGAGGCGTACTCCTTCGCCTGCCTGAGCTGCGGTTACGGGTGGGAGCAGGCCTACGAGATCGAGCACCACGTGGCCAAGGACGGACACACGGTGTTCGAGTACCACGCGAACGGTGTCCGGGTGCCGTCGCCGCTGCGCCAGCCGACCTGCCCGGGATGTGGCGGGCACAAGGTGCGGATCATGCGGGCGGGCCGGGTCGCCACCGCCGAGCAGCCCTGGCACCACGGTCCCGGTTACGCCAGGCACGCCGAGCCGGAGGACGCGCCGATCGACCGCCCCGTCCGGGTGCGGCGCGGGTTCCGAGCGTGGTTGCGGGGCATGTTCGGCCGCGCCGCCTGAGCGGATCCGCGCAGCGGAGGGCGGTAGCGGGAAACGCGCAACCGAAGGGGCCACCCCCGAGTAAGTCGGTCGAGGGCGGTTCCTTCGCGCGGCTAAGATTTCGGAGCATGGCGGCCACTGAAGACCACAGCACCACCGAGCGCTCCGACTCGGCGTACTACGTCACCACCCCGATCTACTACGTGAACGATCGCCCGCACCTGGGCCACGCGTACACGACCGTCGCGGGCGACGTACTCACCCGCTGGCACCGCCAGCGCGGCGAGCAGGTGTGGTACCTGACCGGTACGGACGAGCACGGTCAGAAGATCCTGCGCACGGCGGAGGCCAACGGCGTCACCCCGCAGGAGTGGTGCGACAAGCTGGTCGAGGAGGCGTGGAAGCCGCTCTGGCAGCACCTGAACATCGCCAACGACGACTTCATCCGGACCACCCAGAAGCGGCACACCGACCGCGTCCAGGAGTTCGTCCAGGACCTGTACGACAAGGGCGAGATCTACAAGGGCGGCTACTCCGGCCCGTACTGCGTGGCCTGCGAGGAGTACAAGCTCCCCGGTGAGCTGCTGCCGGGCGCGAGCGACGACGAGAAGCTCTGCGCCGTGCACAAGAGGCCGGTCGAGTGGCTGGAGGAGGAGAACTACTTCTTCCGGCTGTCCGCCTACGGTCCGAAGCTGCTGGAGTTCTACGCCCAGAACCCCGACTTCATCGCGCCCGCCTCCGCCCGCAACGAGGTGCTGCGCTTCGTCGAGCAGGACCTCAAGGACCTGTCGATCTCCCGGTCCACCTTCAACTGGGGCGTGCCGCTGCCCTGGGACGAGAAGCACGTGCTGTACGTGTGGGTGGACGCGCTGCAGAACTACATCACCGCCGCCGGTTACGGCGCGGACCAGGCGCGCTTCGAGCAGCTGTGGCCGGCCTCGGTACACCTGGTCGGCAAGGACATCCTGCGATTCCACGCGGTGATCTGGCCCGCGATGCTGATGGCCGCCGGTCTGCCGCTGCCCAAGCGGGTCGTCGCCAACGGTTGGCTGATGGTCGGCGGCGAGAAGATGTCCAAGTCCAACCTGACCGGTATCGCGCCGACCGACCTGACCTCGCACTTCGGCGTGGACGCGTACCGCTACTACTTCCTGCGGGCGATCCCGTTCGGCACCGACGGCTCGTTCTCCTGGGAGGACTTCACCGCCCGGTACACCTCCGAGCTGGCCAACGACTTCGGCAACCTGGCCTCGCGGGTGGCGGCCATGGTCGGCAAGTACTTCGAGGGCACGCTGCCGGCGGCGACCGCCGCCGGTGCGGCCGAGCAGGCCGTCCGTGACGGGCTGGCCAAGGCCGCCGAGCTGGCCGATCGCAAGATCGGCGAGGAGCTGGACTTCGCGGGCGGCATCGCGGCGGTCTTCGACTTCATCAAGCTGGTCAACGGCTACCTGACCGAGCAGGAGCCGTGGAAGGTCGCCAAGGACGAGTCCGAGGAGGGCCAGGCCCGTCTGGCCACCATCCTCTACACCGCGGCCGAGGCGCTGCGGGCCACCGCGGTGCTCCTCAACCCGCTGATGCCGGTCGCCTCGCAGAAGCTGTGGGACTCGCTCGGCGCGGAGGAGTCGCTGGGCGCGCTGGGCGAGCAGACCATCGCCACCGTCGCCGACTGGGGCCGGCTGCCCGCCGGGACCACCGTCACCAAGGGCGACATCCTGTTCCCCCGTCTCGAAGAGAAGCCCGCCGCCTGATGGCCAAGGACGCCGACCGGTCGACCCCGCCGCCGCTGCCCGAGCCGTTGGCGGTGGCGGTGGCCGATTCGCACACCCACCTGGACATGCAGTCCGGCACCCCCGCCGAGGGCCTGGCCAAGGCCGCTTCGGTCGGGGTGACCACGGTCGTCCAGGTGGGCTGCGACGTGCCCGGTTCGCGCTGGGCGGCGTCCCTGGCCGAGGAGTTCGAGCAGGTGCACGCCGCGGTGGCGCTGCACCCCAACGAGGCGCCGAGGATCTTCCTCGGCGACCCCGACGGCTGGTCCGGGCAGCAGCGCCCGGCCGGCGGGATGACGGCGCTGGACGCGGCGCTCGCCGAGATAGACGCGCTGGCGGCGCTGCCGCAGGTGAAGGCCGTCGGCGAGACCGGGCTGGACTACTTCCGTACCGGGCCCGAGGGCGTGGACCTGCAGAAGGAGTCCTTCCGGCGGCACATCGAGATCGCCAAGCGGCACGGCAAGGCGCTGGTCATCCACGACCGGGACGCCCACGAGGACGTCATCGCCGTCCTGCTGGAGGAGGGCGCGCCCGAGCGGACGGTCTTCCACTGCTACTCCGGCGACGCCGCGATGGCCAAGACCTGCGCCGAGCACGGTTGGTACCTCTCCTTCGCGGGCCCGGTCACCTTCAAGGCCAACCAGCCGCTGCGGGACGCCCTGGCCGCCACCCCGCTGGACCGGATCCTGGTCGAGACCGACGCCCCCTTCCTCACTCCGCACCCGTACCGGGGCCGCCCCAACGCGCCGTACCTGATCCCGGTCACGGTCCGCTCGATGGCGGCGACGCTCGACCTGCACGAGGACGAGCTGGCCACGGCGATCGCGGCGAACACGGCGCGGGCGTTCGGGTACTGACGCACGGGTGCGACTCGCGCGAAGATCGGGTCGTGGAGAAACGATTCGGCACTCTTGCCGCGCTGCCATGCTGGCTAGCATGAGTGCAGTGAGGGAGGTGGCGATGACCGCCGAGCCGATCGACTGGATGAACGCGCCGTCCCAGGGCTGGACGTACGAGCAGGTCAAGGACGTCGATCTGCCGTTCGAATGGGATCTGGTGGACGGAGTCATCGTGGTCCGGGGGCAGACGAATCAGTGGCATGACCAGGTGCGCGATGAGCTGTACTCGGCTCTCCGCACCGCGCGGGTCGCGCCCTACGCGACGAACGTCGAGCGCCGCGTCCTGCTCGACGAGGCCAATACGACCAAGCCGGATGTCGTGGTGTTCGACAAGACCGGCATCGATGTCTTCGAGCTGGAATGCCTTCCGCCGGAGTCCGTGGTCCTGGCGGTCGAGGTCGTCTCGCACGGTACGCGGGCTACCGACCGCTTCCGCAAGCCCGGCCAGTACGCCGAGAAGAAGATCCCGTACTACTGGCGGGTCGAGCGCGGCATCGACGACCTCCCGATCGTCCACGAGTTCCACCGCGACGAGGAGAAGGGCGTCTACCTCCCGGTCGCCCAGCACGAGCACGTGCTCCGCACCGAGCTGCCCTACCCCGTCGAGATCGACCTCAGGAAGGCCGTCGAACTCTGACCACCCCCACGCCCGTATCCTTGGCGCGTGAGCAGCACTGACCCCACCCCCTCCGACAGTCACCTCCTCGGCGCCTCCGACATCCGCGAGCTGGCGGAGGCGTTCGGCGTGAAGCCGACCAAGCAGCGCGGGCAGAACTTCGTCATCGACGGCAACACGGTGCGGCGGATCGTCCGGGCCGCCGAGGTGACGCCCGAGGACGCGGTGGTCGAGGTCGGGCCCGGGCTCGGGTCGCTGACCCTTGCGCTGCTGGAGGTCGCCAGGCACGTCACGGCGGTGGAGATCGACCCGCTGCTGGCCCAGCACCTGCCGACCACGGTCGCGGCCCGGATGCCCGAGAAGGCCGAGAACTTCAACCTGGTGCTCTCCGACGCGATGGAGGTCACCGAGCTGCCGGGGCCGGCGCCGACCGCGCTGGTCGCCAACCTGCCCTACAACGTGGCCGTCCCGGTGCTGCTGCACATGCTGGCCACCTTCCCGAGCATCGAGCGCACCCTGGTGATGGTGCAGTCCGAGGTCGCCGACCGGCTCGCCGCCAAGCCCGGCAACAAGGTGTACGGCGTGCCGTCGGTGAAGGCCAACTGGTACGCGGACGTGAAGCGCGCCGGCGCGATCGGCCGCAACGTCTTCTGGCCCGCGCCGAACGTGGACTCCGGCCTGGTCTCGCTGATCCGCCGGGAGCCCCCGAAGACCGCCGCCAGCCGCGAGGAGGTCTTCGCCGTGGTGGACGCCGCCTTCGCCCAGCGCCGCAAGACCCTGCGCGCCGCGCTGGCCGGCTGGGCCGGCTCGCCGGCCGCCGCCGAGCAGGCGTTGGCCGCCGCCGGGATCGACCACCGGCTGCGCGGCGAGATGCTGACGGTGGAACAGTTCGCGGCCATCGCCGAGCACAAGCCCGTGAAGGACTCCGAGTGACCGTCACCGTACGCGTGCCCGCCAAGGTCAACGTCCAGCTGGGGGTCGGCGGCCTGCGCGCCGACGGCTTCCACGACCTGGCCAACGTCTTCTTCGCCGTGGCCCTGGGCGACGAGGTGACGGCCGAACCCGGCGAGGGCGTGACGCTCACCTGCACCGGCCCCGACGCCGCGAGCGTCCCGCTGGACGACAGCAACCTCGCAGCCCGGGCGGCCCGGCTGCTGGCCGCCCACCACGGCGTCACACCGAACGTCCGGCTGCACATCGCCAAGGCCATCCCGGTCGCGGGCGGCATGGCGGGCGGCAGCGCGGACGGCGCCGCGGCACTGGTGGCCTGCGACGCGCTGTGGGGTCTGGACACCCCGTTCGAGACGCTGCTGGAGCTGGCGGCGGAGCTCGGCTCGGACGTGCCGTTCGCGCTGGTCGGCGGGGTCGCGCTGGGGCGCGGACGAGGCGAGATCCTGGAGCCGCTGCCGGTCGCCGGCACCTTCCACTGGGTCTTCGCGGTCGCCGACGGCGGGCTCTCCACCCCGGCCGTCTTCCGCGAGTGCGACCGGCTGCGCGAGGAGGCGGGCACCGGCTCCTCGGACGCCGACGTCCCCACCCCGGACGCCGACCCGGCGCTGCTCGCCGCACTCGCCGACGGCGACCCGGTGGCACTGGCCGCCGCGCTCACCAACGACCTGCAGGCCCCGGCGATCTCGCTGCGTCCCGCGCTGGCGGAGACCCTGCGGGCCGGCACCGAGGCCGGCGCGATCGGCGCCCTGGTCTCCGGCTCCGGACCGACCTGCGCGTTCCTGGCGAAGGACGCGGAGGCGGCGGCTGCCATCGCCAAGTCCCTTGAGGAGTCCGGGACTTGCCGGGCCGCCCACGCGACGTACGGTCCGGTGCCGGGCGCCCGGGTCAGCTGACGAAGGGGTTCGCCGGGGAGCCGTCCCGCAGGCGGCTCAGGACTGCTCGGGGCGGGGCGGCCTGCTGATCCTGGCGGTGCCCGCTGCGAGGTCGATGCCGGTGCGTTTCGGGGCGCCGTCGTGCTCGTCGTCGCGCAGTACCAGGGCGATCCGTCGTTCCTCCAGCTGGACCCGCTTGCCCGGGTAGAGCAGGGCGTGCAACTCCTCGGTGGCGGTCGCCCCGGCGCCGCGCGTCCCGGGATCGGCGTGCACCTGCAGCCGGCCGGGGAACAGCCCGTGGCGCTGGGCGCGGGCGACGGCCGTCTTCAGGGCGGCGGCCAGGAAGAGCGGGACCACGATCAGCAGGACGGCGAACGGGCCGGTCAGTAAGCGCACCATGAGCGGGGAACGCCCGCGCGCGGACGGTTGTTCCGTGCGGTTTCCTGATCGCGGCATCACTTCGACCCCGGCCGCGTCGGGGCTGTCAGGAAGCCCCGGTACGCTCCCGCCGAGACGCGGGAGGTACGGGGGATGGAACAGCAGGTCGCAGGTGCGGAGGACGGTGCCGGGGCGGAGGGCGTGCCGGCGCGGGACCCGGGGCCCAACTGGGCGCTGACGGCGGTCGGCACGCTGTTCGCGATCGGGGTGCTGGCGCTGGCGGGCTGGCTGGTGCGCTTCCCGGCGGACGAGTTCCGCTACACGTCCGACATGGCCGGCACGCCCGGCACCTTCACGGCCGCGCACTGCCACAACGAGGGCGCGGGGAAGAGCCGCACCCGCCAGTGCGAGGGCCCCTTCGTCCCGCACAACGGTTCGCCCACCGACCCGGCCGCGCACATCACCAACGCCCGGGTGGACGTCGGCAAGCCCGCCGAGCTGCGCCGCACGGACGGCGGCGGCTACGTCCAGCCCGGGGTGCTGAACGCCGGGATGGACCTGGCGGGGGTCTTCGGCATCTTCTGCGGGGCCGCGTTCCTGCTGATGTTCCCGGCAGCCGGGCCGCGGAGGGTCAAGGTAGAGACGGGCGTTCCGCTGCGGGCCAACCCGCAGCCCTGGGGGACGCTGGTACCGCTGCTCCTCGGCCTGTTCGTGTTCTTCGGGGCGGCGGCGATGCTGACCCTCTTCGGGGCGGTGGTGCTGGGTGTGATCGGGGCGATCTTCTTCTAGTCCACCCGGGGGACGGCGACCACTAGGCTGGTACGGCGGAGAACATTCCCCGACCCCTCCCAGGAGCGCAGCAGCAGTGGCCGTCAACCTCGCCACCATCGAGTCCGTCACCAAGGTCTACGGCACGCGGGCCCTGCTCGACGGCGTGAGCCTCGGCGTCAGCGAGGGGGACCGGATCGGCGTCGTCGGCCGCAACGGCGACGGCAAGACCACCCTGATCCGGATGCTCGCCAAGCTGGAGGAGCCGGACAGCGGCCGGATCACCTGGTCCGGCGGGCTGCAGCTGGCGGTACTCACCCAGCACGACTCGCTCGACCCGAAGGCCACCATCCGGCACGAGGTGATCGCCGACCGCGCCGACCACGAGTGGCTCGGCGACAGCCGGATCCGCGACATCATCCAGGGCCTGTTCGGCGGCCTCGACCTGCCCGGGTTCAAGGACGGCCTGGACACCGTGATCGGTCCGCTCTCCGGTGGCGAGCGCCGCCGGATCGCGCTGGCCAAGCTGTTGCTCGGCGAGCCGGACCTGATCGTGCTGGACGAGCCCACCAACCACCTGGACGTCGAGGGCATCGCCTGGCTCGCCCAGCACCTGCAGAAGCGCCGCTCCGCGCTGGTCTGCGTGACCCACGACCGCTGGTTCCTGGACCAGGTCTGCACCCGGATGTGGGACGTCCAGCGCGGTGGGGTCCGCGAGTACGAGGGCGGCTACTCCGACTACGTGTTCGCCCGCGCCGAGCGCGCCAGGATCGAGGCCACCGAGGAGCAGAAGCGGCAGAACCTGGCCCGCAAGGAACTGGCCTGGCTGCGCCGCGGCGCCCCCGCCCGGACCTCCAAGCCGCGCTACCGGATCGAGGCCGCCAACGCGCTGATCGCCGACGTGCCGGAGCCTCGCGACAAGAGCGAGCTGATGAAGTTCGCCAACGCCCGGCTGGGCCGTACCGTCTTCGACCTCGAGGACATCACCGTCAAGGCCGGCGAGAAGCTGCTGCTGGAGCGGCTCACCTGGCAGCTCGGCCCCGGCGACCGGATCGGCCTGCTCGGCGTCAACGGCGCCGGCAAGACCTCGCTGCTGCGGGCCATGCAGGCCGCCTACGCCACCGACGGCGACGTGCAGCCGTCGGGTGGCGTGATCAAGGTCGGCAAGACCGTACGGCTGGCGTACCTCTCGCAGGAGGTGCACGAGCTGGACCCGGCCACCCGGGTGCTGCAGGCCGTGGAGCAGGTGCGCGGGCGGGTCGACCTCGGCAAGGGCCGGGAGATGAGCGCCGGTCAGCTGTGCGAGCAGTTCGGCTTCGGCAAGGACAAGCAGTGGACGCCGGTCGGGGACCTGTCCGGTGGCGAGCGCCGGCGGCTGCAGCTGCTGCGGCTGCTGATGGACGAGCCGAACGTGCTGTTCCTGGACGAGCCGACGAACGACCTGGACATCGAGACCCTGAACCAGCTGGAGGACGTGCTGGACGGGTGGCCCGGGTCGATGGTGGTGATCAGCCACGACCGGTTCTTCATCGAGCGGACCACGGACACCGTGTACGCGCTGCTCGGGGACCGGCGGATGCGGATGCTGCCGGGCGGGGTGGACGAGTACCTGGACCGGCGGGCGAAGCTGGCTGAGGCGGTGTCGGCGACGGCGGCGGTCGCCGCCGCGACGGTGGCGGCTCCGGTGGCGGAGAAGTCCGCCGCGGACGTGCGGGTCGCCAAGAAGGAGATGCAGAAGCTGGAGCGGCAGATCGCCAAACTGGACCAGCAGGAGTCCAAGCTGCACACCCAACTCGCGGAGCACGCCGCCGACTTCTCCAAGGTCGCGGAGCTGGACGCCCAGCTGCGCAAGGTCCGGGAGGAGAAGGAGGAGCTGGAGATGGCCTGGCTGGAGCTGGCCGAGCAGGTCTGACCGGACCGTGCCGTCGGCGGCCCGGGCCGGCCGGGTTCGATCCGGTCGGCCGGTCGTCGGGGTCCGGGTGGTTCGTGGTGCCCCGACTTCCGCTGCCGCCGGGGTGCCGGCTGTCCACAAGGACGGCTCCACCGGCGGGAGTTGCAGCTGAGCGGCCGTCAGCCCAGTAGGACGTCGAGTTCGTCGGCCGCCCGGCCGATCGCGCTGCGCGAGGGATCGTGCGGTCCGGTCGGCCGGGCGGCCCTTCCGGTCGGCGGCTGGTGGGCACGGGCAGCGGCGGTGAGGTGGTCGAGGGCGTCGAACACCCGCTGGATCTCGGCGGGTTCGGGGGTTCGGCCGCCGTAGCGGATCTGGGCGGCGTAGGCGGCGACCGCACCGCTGAGGCGTTCCAGGGCGGCGGTCGCGGGCAGCCACTGGCTGGCGAGCCGGCCGGCGGGCGGGGGTTCGGTGAGCCCCTGCTGCACCTCCTGGCGGGCGTCGGCCAGGGCCCGGTAGGCGGTTCGGCGCAGCCAGACCTCGGCGACCGGTGCCTGTGGGGACCCGGCCACCGAGGCCAGGTACTCGCGCAGCGCGGTGGCGGCGGTGACCAGCCGGGGTTCGATCCGGTGCGGGGGTCGCTCGGGCCAGAGCAGGTAGCCGAAGACCAGCACGATCGCGCTGGCCAGGGCGGTGTCCAGGACCCGGGGCCAGAACTCGGCCATCCCGCTCTCCCCGCCGAGCTGGACCAGGACCAGGGCCATCGGGGTCATCACGGCCGTGTTCAGCCCGTAGTGCGCGGCCGCCGAGTACGGCAGCAGCGCGACGCAGCCCGAGGCGATCAGCGCCAACGCCCACTTGTCGGTGGTGGCCAGGAGCAGCGCCGCCGTCACCGCCACGCCGAGCACGGTGCCGACCGAGCGGCTGACCGCCCGCAGGAAGACCGAGCCGAGGTCCGGCTTGAGGACGAAGGCCACCGTCATCGGCACCCAGTAGGTGCGGCCCGGCGGCAGCAGGGCGCCGGCCAGTTCGGCGACCGCGATGCAGAGCGCCACCCGCAGGCCGTACCGGACCGAGCCCCCGGAGAGCAGACGGACGCGCAGCCGCCAGGGGTCCGGGGGCGGCGCGGGCGCGGTGCCGGGTTCGGCCGGGCGGCCCGCGACGGTGTCGGTGGCGGCGCGCAGGGCGATGTCCAGGGCCTTGAGGGCCGGGGTGTCCGGCTCCCAGCCGGGGTACTCGGGCTGCGGGCCGCCGAGTACCGCGCGGGCCAGCCGGCCGGGCAGTTCGGCCACCGCGGGCGGGACCGGGCGCCAGGCCCAGAGCAGCCCGGTGGCGGTCTCGGTGGCGGCGAGTCCGGCTTCGTACATCCGGCGCAGCCGCTGGACGTGATCCGGTTCCTGACGGCCGGGGCGGGCGTGCGGGAGCAGGTCCTGAAGCTGGTTCAGCCGGGCGGTCAGCACCTGGCGGCGGGCGGCGCCCTGCGGCGTGCCGAGTGCGGCGAGGGTGTCGCCGAGCGCCTCGTACGCGGCCGCCAGGGCCCGGCGGCGGGGGTCGGAGCGGGGGAAGCTGCGGTGGGCGCGGTGCGGCAGCCCGAGCAGGACCACGAACGCGGCGCCGGCAAGCATCATCAGCGGCGCCGCCCACCAGGGGCGCGGCAGCGCCATGCCGCTGCCGAGGGAGGCCGAGACCAGCAGCAGCATGCCGGAGGACGAGCCGCGCGGACCGGTGGCGCTGATCGCTCCGGAGGCGAAGGCGACGGCGGTGAGCGCGAGGCCGACCGTGAGCGGGTCGCCGCCCTCGTACTGGAGGGCGGTGCCGATCAGCATGCCGAGGGAGGAGGCGAACAGGGCGGCGGCGATCCTCGGGGCGCGCAGCCGGGCCGGTTCGACGCGGTCGTTCATGGTCGCGTGCATCGCGCCGAGGCCGGCGAAGACGCCCAGGTCGAGCCGGCCGAACAGCAGGCCGAGGAAGAGCGGGGTCGCCATCCCGAGGGCGGCCCGGAGCATCAGCGTCCGGGGCATCGGCGGTCTGACCGGCCGGGCGGCCCGGGCCCACCAGGCGGGCGAGCGGTCGGGGCCGGGACTGTCGGGTCCGGAGGATCCAGGGGCTGACAAGGGTCGTGTGCCTTCCGCTGATGCCCCGGTCCGCCGGGAGGGCGTCGGGACGTCGCTGCTGTGCGACGTTGCGCGGCAGATGGGACCGGACCGGGCGAATCCGGTTCGGGCTCAGTCTATCGGCGTGGCCTCCCCGTACCGGACGGGTGTGGCGGATCGGCGCACCACCCCGGCGGGTGACGGTTCGTATGCTCCCGGTTCACCCGTGTGCGCGCTGTCACCACTGACTGTCGCGCCGTCACTGTGGGTTGCATGACTCCTGCACCAGAGAGCACTTCTGACGCATCGTCCGAACAGTCGCCGACAGCGGTACCGGACCTGCGCCCGATCGCCGTCTCGGCGCTGATCGGCACCACGATCGAGTACTACGACTTCTTCATCTACGGGACGGCCGTCGCGCTGGTCTTCGGCAAGGTCTTCTTCCCCGAACTCGGGCGCGCCGGTGGGTTGCTGGCATCATTCTCGGTGTACTCGGTGGCCTTCGTCGGGCGTCCGCTGGGTGCCCTGGTGTTCGGGCACTTCGGCGACCGGCTGGGCCGCAAGACGACCCTGGTGGTCTCGCTGTTGCTGATGGGCGTCTCCACGGTGGCCGTCGGCGTGCTGCCCGGGTACGGGTCCTGGGGGATCTGGGCGCCGGTGGCGCTGGTGGCGCTGCGGGCGCTGCAGGGCTTCGGGTTGGGCGGGGAGTGGGGCGGCGCGGCGCTGCTGTTGGCCGAGAACGCTCCGGCGGAGCGGCGCGGCCGGTACGGCGGCTACCTCCAACTCGGGCCCTGTCTGGGTTTCTTCGCCGCCACCGGGGTGTTCCTGCTGCTCTCGGAGGTGCTGAGCGAGCGTGCCTTCGCCGACTGGGGCTGGCGGGTGCCGTTCCTCGCCTCGGTCGGGCTGGTCGCGACCGGTCTGTTCGTCCGGCTGCGGATCGGCGAGACGCCGGTCTTCGCGCGGCAGACCGAGCGCGCCAAGGCGCCGGCCGCCGAGGTGCTGCGCGGGCACGGCCGCACGGTGCTGTCCGCGGGCGGCGCGATCATGATCGGGTACGCGCTGTTCTACCTGACCACCACCTACGCGCTGGCCTACGCCACCGAGCAGTTGGGCATCGGGCGGGGGCTGATGCTGGCCCTGCTGCTGGCGGGCGCGGTGCCGAAGGGCGCGGCCGCCTGGTACTGCGCCGGGCTCAGCGACCGCTGGGGTCGGCGCCGGACGCTGCGGCTGGCCAGCGCGCTCGCGGTCGGCTGGTCGCTGCTGCTCTTCCCGCTGCTGCAGACGGCGCGTACGCCGCTGGTGGCGCTGGGGGTGATCGGTGCGATGGCGGTGCTCGGCTGCCTGTTCGGGCCGGTGGCGGCGTATCTGCCGGAGCTGTTCCCGACCCGGGTGCGCTACACGGGCGCCTCGCTCGCCTTCAACCTCGGCGGGGTGGTCGGCGGGGCGACGGCGCCGCTGGTGGCGGCCCGGCTCACCGGGATGTACGGGACGGCCGAGCCGGTCGGCTGGTACCTGGCCGGGATCGGGGTGGCGTCGCTGCTGTGCCTGTACGCGCTGCCGGAGACGCGTGGGCCCGCTCTCGGCGCGAGGGTGGTGCGCCAGGGGCGCGGGGAGCCGTCCGACCAGCCGAGCACCTCGGTGGAGGGCTGATCGTGCGGTCCCCGCGCCCCGGGACCTGGTCTGCCGGTCGGTCAGAGGCCCAGCGCGGTACGGCCGGCGACCAGGACGACGGCCTGCTTGGCGACGCGCTCGCCCAGGTGCTCGGCGGTGGCGATGTCGGCCTTGTGGACGCCCTCCGGGCCCTGGTCGTTGTTGCTCTGGGCGGCGGCGCCGAGGAAGAAGCCGAGGCGGTTGATGTCCTCCTCGGAGGCGGTGGAGCTGTTCCAGCCCGGGTGCAGGCCCAGGTTGACCCACTGCATGCCGTGCTGGGCGGCCAGCACGGTGAAGAACTGCAGGGTGTGCAGCTTGTCGCCGCTCTTCGAGGCGGAGTTGGTGAAGCCGGCCGCCAGCTTGTCCTTCCAGGCATTGGTGAACCAGCGCTTCGAGGAGTTCTCGGCGAAGGTGTGGAAGGCGGCCGAGGCGGTGCCCATGTAGGTCGGCGAACCGAAGACGATCGCGTCGGCGGCGTCCAGCTGGGCCCACTGCTCCTCGGTGATGGTGTCAACGGCTATCCGGACGACCTCGGCCCCACCGGCGGCGGCACCGCGGGCAACGGCCTCGGCGAGCACGGCGGTGTGGCCGTAGCCGGAGTGGTAGGCGATGGCGACGGTGGGGGTGGCGGTGGTCATGGCGCGATGACTCCTGTGGCGTCGGGATGAACGGGAGGGTCGGGGAGGGCGCTCTGGCGCTCCCCGACCCCTGCGGTCTCTAATGTAGACCAGGTCTCCATCAGATACCAAGTATGGAATAGAGACCTGCGCGCGTACCCTGGATCACATGGCCCATCCGCAGCAGCACTCCGAGTACGACGTCTTCGCCGCCTTCTGTCCCAGTCGGAACGTCTTCGCCGAGCTCGCCGACAAGTGGTCGCTGCTCCTCCTGCTCAGCCTGCACGAGCTGGGTGAGCAGAGGTTCTCCGAACTGCAGCGGTCCGTCACCGGAGTGAGCCGCAAGATGCTCACCCAGACCCTGCGCGAGCTCGAGCGGAGCGGGCTGGTGCGCCGCACCGTCCACCCCGAGACCCCGCCGCGGGTCGTCTACGGCCTGCTGCCGCTGGGGCGCTCGCTCGCCGAGCGGCTGGTCCCGGTCGCGGAGTGGGTCGAGGAGAACAGCGGCTCCGTGCTGGAGGCCCGGAGGGTGTTCGACGGCTCGCGCTGCTCCTCCGTCGCGGACTGAGGTCGCAGTCGAGGGGGCGTGGCCGCGGGGCGGCGGGGTGGCCGCGAGGTGGCGGGGGTGGCCGCGGGGTGGCGACCGGGGTCGATTTCACTTTCGGGCCGCTGACCGGGTAATGTCTTCCTCGTTCGAGCGGGACGGAAAAGCCCCGCAGGACAGGCCCCTATAGCTCAGTCGGTAGAGCGTCTCCATGGTAAGGAGAAGGTCAACGGTTCGATTCCGTTTGGGGGCTCAGTAGAACGAGGCCCTCGCCGTAAGGCGGGGGCCTTCGTCGTTTCGTGTCGCCTGTTCCGCGCGGCCCGTTCCGTCCGGGGTCCGCCACATGGCTTGCGGCGAGTACGCGGCCTAGCGGTCCCGGCCGGGTATGCGCTGTGATGGTGCGTCATTGGCGGTCGGCCGTGCGGACGGATGCCGCGGCAGGCCGGACGGGGACTGGGAGGGCGCCATGGGCGTTCGACTCGTGGTGGTCGACGACCACCGGCTGCTGGCGGAGGCGCTGGCGGCGGCCCTGCAGCTGCGCGGGCACCGGGTGCTCGCGATCGGCTCGCCGTCCCGGACGGTCGGCGAACTGATCGTCGGGCGCCGCCCCGAGGTCTGTCTGCTCGGCGTGTCCGGGTCGGGCGAGCCGGACACGTTCGATCCCGTACGGCGGCTGCGCCGGGAGCGTCCCGAGATCTCCGTCGTGGTCCTCGGGCCGGTCGGCGAGCCCGGGCGGGTGGCCGCCGCCTTCGCCGCCGGGGCCGCCGGGTACGTCCGCAGCGACGAGCGGATCGAGGTCGTGGAGCGGGCCATCGCCCGGGTCCGGGCCGGGGAGGCGGCGGTCGCCGCGGACGTCCTGCAAGGCGCCTTCGAACGGCTGCTCAGGCCCGCGGTGGAGCCGGACGACGATGCGCTGCGGCTGCTCAGGTTGCTGACCCGGCGTGAGGTCCAGGTGCTGCTCAGGATCGCCGAGGGCGAGGACACCGCCGGCATCGCCGCCGGCATGGGCATCGCCCCCAGCACCGCCCGTACCCACGTCCAGCGGGTCCTGATGAAGCTCGGCGCGCGCACCCGCCTGGAGGCCACCGCGGTCGCCGCCCGTACGGGGCTTCTCGACCGGGTGTCGGGCGCGTAGGCGAACCGAGGGGCGCCCGGGCAGCACGGCCGCCCCTGGCCCCGTGAAGCGCCGGAGGGCGGCTCCCCGCATCCTCGGGCGGTATCCGGCCGCCCGGGTGCCCACCGCTGCCCACCGCTGCGCGAGCGGCTGGGTCTCACGGACCCGCGGTTGACGTCCGGAGCCCCGCGGCTCCGTTTTCGCACCCCGGACTTGTTGACTTGTGATCGGTCTTGTTGGAATGTGTTTCCGATCCTGCGATGAGGAGGGCGAGGCCGTGAAGAAGACCACGACCAAGCTCGCGGACGGCCGCGAGCTCATCTACTTCGACGCGGACGACACCGCGTCCCGGGACGACCGCGACCTGCGCCCGCTCGCCGCCGTCACCCCGCTCTCCGAGATCCGCCGCGATCCGGTGACCGGTGACCACGTCACCATCGCCGCACACCGCCAGGCCCGCACGTACCACCCGCCGGCGGACGAGTGCCCGCTCTGCCCCTCCAGGGACGGCCGCCTGAGTGAGATCCCCGCCGCCGACTACGACGTCGTGGTCTTCGAGAACCGCTTCCCCGCGCTGGCCCTGCACCCGGCGGTCGCCGACAGCGGCGGCGCGGACCCGCTGCACCTCGCCTTCCCCGGCGCCGGCCGCTGCGAGGTGGTCTGCTTCACCGCCGGCCACGACCTCTCGTTCGCCGACCTCACCGAGGCCAGAGCCCGCCTGGTGCTGGACGCCTGGACCGACCGGACTGCCGAGCTCTCCGCCCTCCCGGGCGTCCGGCAGGTGTTCTGCTTCGAGAACCGGGGTGCCGAGATCGGCGTGACCCTGGCCCATCCGCACGGTCAGATCTACGCCTTCCCGTTCACCACCCCGCGCACCGCCCGGATGGCCGGGCAGGCCGCCGCCCACCGCGCCCGCACCGGCCGCAACCTCTTCGAGGACCTGCTCGCCGCCGAACTCGGCGATCCCGCCCGGGTGGTGCTGGCGGGCGAGCACTGGACGGCCTTCGTCCCGTACGCGGCCCGCTGGCCGTACGAGGTGCACCTCTACCCCAACCGCCGGGTCGCCGACCTGACCTGGCTGAGCGAGCCCGAACGCTCAGAGTTTCCCAAGCTCTACCTGGAATTGCTGCGTCGTTTTGACCGGCTCTTCATCCAAGCGGGCCAGACTGCCCCGATCGCACCGACGCCGTACATCGCGGCCTGGCACCAGGCACCCACCCTTGGGGGTGACGAACTCGCGCTTCACCTGGAGCTGTTCACGATCCGGCGTACGGTGGGCAAGCTCAAGTTCCTGGCCGGGGTGGAATCCGGCATGGACGCGTTCGTCAACGACGTGTCGCCCGAGGCGGCGGCACAGCGCCTGCGGGAGGTCGCATCGTGAGCAAGTACCTGGTCACCGGCGGAGCCGGCTACGTCGGCAGTGTGGTCGCCGCCCACCTGCTGGAGGCCGGCCACCAGGTCACCGTGCTCGACGACCTCTCCACCGGGTTCCCTGCCGGTGTGCCGTCCGGCGCCGAGTTCGTCCGGGGGCGGATCCAGGACGCCGTCGAGGTGCTGGACGGCTCCTACGACGCGGTGCTGCACTTCGCCGCCTCCTCGCAGGTCGGCGAGTCGGTCGCCGACCCGGAGAAGTACTGGCGCAACAACGTGGCCGGTTCGCTCGAACTGGTCAGCGCGATGCGCAAGGCGGGGGTGCGCAAGCTGGTCTTCTCCTCCACCGCCGCCGTCTACGGCGAGCCCGAGAGCGTCCCGATCGCCGAGACCTCCCGCACCTCCCCGACCAACACCTACGGCGCCACCAAGCTCGCCGTGGACCACCTGATCGCCAGTGAGTGCGCCGCCCACGGCCTCGCCGCCGTCAGCCTGCGGTACTTCAACGTGGCCGGGGCGTACGGCTCCTACGGCGAGCGGCACGAGCCCGAGTCGCACCTGATCCCGCTGGTCTTCCAGGCCGCCCTCGGCAAGCGTCCGCACATCGCCGTGTTCGGCGACGACTACCCGACCCCCGACGGCACCTGCATCCGCGACTACATCCACGTCGCCGACCTCGCCGAGGCCCACCTGCTGGCCCTGGACGCCGCCAGGCCGGGCGAGCACCTGGTCTGCAACCTCGGCAACGGCAGCGGCTTCTCGGTCCGCGAGGTGATCGAGTCGGTCCGCCGGGTCACCGGCCGGGAGATCCCGGTCGTCACCGCCGAGCGCCGTCCCGGCGACCCCGCCGTGCTGGTCGCCTCCGCGCAGCGGGCCCAGGAGGTGCTCGGCTGGCGCCCCAGCCGCCCGCAGCTGGACGACATCGTGGCAGACGCCTGGAACTTCACCCTGGCGCTGGACGGCGCGGCCTCCTGACCCGGGAACGCGGGGAACCGTGACCGGCGTCCGCAGCGGGTGCGGCGCCGCCCCGGCGGGGGTGACCTGATCGGCGGACACACCGGTCGGGGGCGGCCGAAGGGGGCGCGCGGCTGTCCTGGCGCTGCATCAGGAAGGTGTGCGCGTAGTCTGGTTCGGTACATCCTGACGTCGCGCGGGGCCAGGTCCGAAAGTTCACCAAACCTCCGCCGAGTCGCCCCGCGCGCCGTACGCTGAGTGCGGTACCGGTGGGGGTCGGGCGCCTGAGCAGGAGGGTACGACGATGGGGCGGATCCGGGTCCTGGTGGTCGACGACCACCGCATCTTCGCCGAAGCGCTGGCGGCCACGCTCGCCGCCGAACCCGATGTCGAGGTCGGCGCGGCCGGCAGCACGCTCGCGGCCGAACGCGCGCTGGAGCGGGCCGCCGCCGAGGGCCGGGCCTTCGACGTGGTCCTGATCGACGCCGACCTGGCCCCGGCCGGCCCGCCGCCGTGCCGTCCCCGTCCGCTCGCCGAGTCCGAGCCGCAGCCCGGCACCAGACGGCTCCCCGCCGCACCGGCCGGCCGCCGCCAGCCCGGCCCGTCGACGGGCGCGCCGCACCGCGTCCCGCCCCCCTCGGCGACCAGCCCCGCAGCCCCGGCCGGGGACGGGCTGGCCCTGCTCGCCCGGGCCTGCCGCGCCCACCCGGCGCTGCGGGCGATCGTGCTCGCCACCGAGGACGACACGGGGCGGGCGGTGCGTGCGCTGCAGGCGGGGGCCTGCGGCTGGGTGGCCAAGGACAGTTCGCTGCCCCGGCTGATGGCGGTGATCCGGGGGGTGCTGCGGGGCGAGACGCACCTGCCGCCGGCCCTGCTGACCGGCGTGGTACGGGAGTTGACCTCAGCGCGGCGGGACCGCACGGAGAGCGAACGGCTGGTGGAGACGCTGACGCCCCGCGAGGAGGAGGTGCTCCGCTGCATGGTGGCCGGGCTCGGGCGGCAGGCGGTGGCGGAGCGGTTGTACCTCTCGCCGCACACCGTCCGCACCCACATGCAGAACGTCCTGGGCAAGCTGGGCGTCCACTCCACCCTCGCCGCCGTCGCGGTGGCCCGCCGAGCGGGCGTCAGCCCCTCCGAGCCGCCGCTCCCGGCCCACTCGGCCACGCCGTAGGCGACACCTCCGGGGCCCGGCCTTCGCCGCCGATGGCGGAGCCTCACCCCGCGCTGTCGAAGGGGGCGACCAACTGCCGGAGCAGGGCGGCCAGGTCGTGCTGCTGGTCGGGGCTGAGCTCGGCGAGCAGGGCGCGCTCGTGGGCGAGCAGCCCGGCGAGCGCCTGGTCGGCGCGGTCGCGGCCGTCGTCGGTGAGTCGGACCAGCACACCGCGCCGGTCGTCCGGGTCGGGCAGTCGCTTGACCAGGCCCTTTCCGGTGAGCCGGTCGATCCGGTTGGTCATCGTGCCGGAGGTCACCAGGGTCTGGGTGAGCAGCTGGCCGGGGGAGAGCTGGTAGGGGGAGCCGGCTCGGCGGAGGGCGGTCAGCACGTCGAACTCCCAGGGTTCGAGACCGTGCTCGGCGAAGGCGGTGCGGCGGGCGCGGTCGAGGTGGCGTGCGAGCCGGCTGACCCGGCTGAGCACCTCCAGCGGCCCGACATCGAGGTCGGGGCGCTCGCGGCGCCATGCTGCGACCAGCCGGTCGACCTCGTCCTCCATGTGGATCAGTGTATCGGTGGGTGTGTCGATATGAAGCCTCTTGACATCAAGATGAACGCTCCGGGTATCGACAAACCCCCCGTTTCCCTGCCAATCACCCACCCGTCCCCCGGTCGGGAGCCCCGCCGGGAACTACTGCTTCCGCTCGCCGACCAGTTTGGGGTGGCGCTCCAGCCCCTCCAGCCCGTGCCAGGCGAGGTTGACCAGGTGGGCGGCGACCTCGGCCTTCTGCGGCTTGCGCACCTCCAGCCACCACTGCCCGGTCAGCGCGACCATGCCGACCAGCATCTGGGAGTACATCGGCGCCAGCCGGGGGTCGAAACCTCGGGCCTTGAACTCCAGGCCCAGGATGTCCTCGACCTGGGTGGCGATGTCGCTGATCAGCGAGGCGAAGGTGCCGGTGGACTGGGCCACCGGGGAGTCCCGGACCAGGATCTTGAAGCCGTCGGTGGAGGTGTCGATGTAGTCCATCAGCGCGAAGGCGGCCTGCTCCAGCAGTTCGCGGGAGTGCCCGCCGGTGAGCGCCCCGGTGACCATGTCGAGCAGCAGCTGCATCTCGCGGTCGACCACGACCGCGTACAGCCCCTCCTTGCCCCCGAAGTGCTCGTAGACCACCGGCTTGGACACCCCGGCCCGTTCGGCGATCTCCTCGACCGAGGTGCCGTCGTAGCCGCGCTCCGCGAAGACCGAGCGGCCGATGTCCAGCAGCTGCTCGCGGCGCTGCTTGCCGGTCATCCGGACCCGGCCGCCCTTCGCCGCGCGGGTGGGGGCAGTGGAGCGGTTCCGGGGGGCCTCGGGGCTCGCGGCCCCCGCTCCTGAGGTCCGGTGCTGGCCGCCTGCGCTGTCTCCGTTGCTCCCGTTCACCCCTACATCATGCTGCAGGGAGCGGCTCATGCCCCAGCTCGATTCGTCGGCCCGGTCCCAGGCGCCCGCTCATGCGGCACGGCGCGCGGCGATCCGCTCCGGATCGGGCCAGCGCACGTCGTGGACCCAGCCGGCCCGCTCGAACCAGCGGATCAGCCGGGCGGAGGAGTCGAGCTGCCCGCGCAGCACACCGTGCCGGGCGGAGGTGGGGTCGGCGTGGTGCAGGTTGTGCCAGGACTCGCCGCAGGAGAGCACCGCCAGCCACCAGACGTTCCCGGAGCGGTCGCGGGACCTGAACGGGCGGGAGCCGATCGCGTGGCAGATGGAGTTGATCGACCAGGTGACGTGGTGCAGCAGGGCGATCCGCACCAGCGAGCCCCAGAAGAAGGCGGTCAGCGCGCCCTCCCAGGAGAGCGAGAGCAGTCCGCCGACCAGTGGTGGGACCAGCAGGGAGAGGGCGGTCCAGAGCCAGAACAGCCGGGAGATCCGCCGCATCGCCGGGTCGCGGACCAGGTCGGGCGCGTACTTGAGCTGCGGGGTCTGCTCCTGGTCGAACATCCAGCCGGTGTGCGCCCACCACAGCCCCTTCACCAGCGCGGGGACGGTTTCGCCGAAGCGCCAGGGGGAGTGCGGGTCGCCCTCCTTGTCGCTGAAGCGGTGGTGCCTGCGGTGGTCGGCCACCCAGCGGACCAGCGGGCCCTCGACGGCAAGGCTGCCGGCCACGGCCAGTGCGATCCGCAGCGGGCGGTTGGCCTTGAAGGCGCCGTGGGTGAAGTAGCGGTGGAAGCCGACGGTGACGCCGTGGCAGGTGAGGAAGTACATCACCGTGGTGATCGCCAGGTCCCGCCAGCCGAGCCCGCGGCCCCAGGCGACCGGGACCGCCGCGACCAGGGCCAGGAACGGAACTCCGATGAAGAGGGCGAGCGCGATTCGCTCGATCGGGCCCTGCCGCTCGCCGCCTCTGGTGGCCGAGAGCTGGGTGGCGGCGGCCCCTGCCGGGTCCGGGGGCGCTTCGCTGGCCTGCATGGTCATATGCGGTCCTTGTCGGAGCAGCAAAACCTACGTGACCGTAACCTACGGCATCGTAAGTAGCGTGGAGCGGCTCTGGCGGGCGTGTCGCGAGGTGAACCGGGACCGGTGTGGGCACGGGGAGTGCCGGGATCTTTGCGATTGGTGGTGGATGCCCGGGCTGGAACCCCGTAGGCTGTGGACCGCGCTGTCCCCTGCGGGGCGGCGAGGTACCGTCCGTCCCGGATCGTCTAAGGGCAGGACAGCTGGTTTTGGTCCAGCTTATGGGGGTTCGAATCCTCCTCCGGGAGCACTTCGTGCAGCCTCCGGCCGAGCGCTGAGCGGGCCGGGGGCCGACTGCCGGTCGGCCGTGACCGCATTATCCTCATGCTCTGCCCGAGCGTGGACGTGCGGATCCGTGGCTCGGGCTCGCTGTGCCAGAACCCTCCCCACGAACGACCGAGGAGCCTCCAGCGTGAGCGCCAACACCCCCGCCGCCGTCATCGTGCTCGCCGCTGGTGGCGGGACCCGGATGAAGTCGAAGCGTCTGCCCAAGGTGCTGCACGAGATCTGCGGTCGCACCCTGGTCGGTCACGCGGTCTTTGCCGCCCAGGAGTTGAGCCCCGAGCAGCTGGTCGTGGTGGTCGGGCACATGCGCGAGCAGGTGCAGCAGCACCTGGCGGAGCGGTACGAGGACGTGCGCACCGCCGTCCAGCTGGAGCAGAACGGCACCGGCCACGCCGTGCGCACCGCGCTGGAGGCGCTGGCGGCCGACGGGATCGAGCCGGACGGCACCGTGGTGGTCACCACCGGCGACGCGCCGCTGCTGACCGGGGCGACGCTGGCCGCACTGGTCGAGGCGCACGCCGAGCAGGGCAACGGTGTGACCGTCCTCACCGCCGTCGTCCCGGACTCCTTCGGCTACGGCCGGATCCTGCGCAGCGAGTCGGACGGCTCGGTGGCCGCGATCGTCGAGGAGAAGGACGCCACCGACGCCCAGCGGGCGATCGACGAGATCAACTCGGGTGTCTTCGCCTTCGACGCCAAGCTGCTGGTCGAGGCGCTCGGCCGGCTGAACACCGACAACTCGCAGGGCGAGGAGTACCTCACCGACACCCTGGGGATCCTGCGGACCTCGGGTCACCGGGTCGGCGCGGTCGTCGCGGCCGACTACCGCGACATCCTCGGCATCAACGACCGGGTCCAGCTGGCCGAGGCCCGGAAGATCATGAACGCCCGGCTGGTCGAGCGCGCGATGCGCGCGGGCGTCACCGTGGTGGACCCGGCGTCCGCCTGGTTCGACGTCCAGGTGACCTACGAGCCGGACGCGGTGGTGCTGCCGAACACCCAGCTGCACGGCGCCACGCACCTCGGCGAGGGCTGCGAGGTCGGCCCGAACTGCACCCTGACCGACACCCTGGTCGGCGCCGAGGCCCATGTGAGCAACGCCACCACGATCGGCGCCGAGATCGGCGAGGCGGCCTCGGTCGGCCCGTACGCGTACCTGCGCCCGGGCACCAAGCTGGCCCGGAAGGCCAAGGCCGGCACCTACGTGGAGATCAAGAACTCCGAGGTCGGCGCGGGCTCCAAGGTGCCGCACCTGTCGTACATCGGCGACACCACGATCGGCGAGGGCAGCAACATCGGCGCGGCCTCGGTCACCGTCAACTACGACGGCGTGAACAAGCACCGCACCACCATCGGCTCCCACTGCCGCACGGGCTCCGACAACATGTTCATCGCCCCGGTGACCATCGGGGACGGCGCCTACACCGCCGCCGGATCGGTGATCACCAACGATGTCCCGGCCGGCGCGCTCGGCGTCTCCCGGGCGCAGCAGCGCAACATCGCGGGCTGGGTCGAGCGCAAGCGCCCCGGCACCGACTCCGCGCGCGCCGCTGCTGCGGCGGGCGAGCCCGCCGTGACCGTCGAGGACTGAACGGGCGACGGGGGATCTTGAGGGGAGAGCCCGGGGCCCACGCTTTCCGGCGGGGCGCGTAACCTGGAGTACATACGTGCGCCACTGGGCTGACTGCCCGTGCCCGGGCGTACTCCCAATCCCCCGTTGAGCACCGGCTGGGCGTCCGCCTGGCTCGGCGTGGCGGGTTCATGTGCGGCAGCAACGCGAGGAGACGGTGCAGTGACCGGGATCACGACGTCGGTTGAGAAGAAGCTGAAGCTCTTCTCGGGCCGTGCCCACCCCGAGCTGGCGAAGGAGGTCGCGGAGGCGCTCGGCACCGAACTCGTGCCGACCAAGGCCCTGGACTTCGCCAACGGTGAGATCTACGTCCGGTTCCTGGAGTCGGCCCGCGGTGCGGACTGCTTCGTGATGCAGAGCCACACGGCTCCCATCAACCAGTGGATCATGGAGCAGTTGATCATGATCGACGCTCTGAAGCGGGCCTCCGCCAAGAGCATCACCGCGATCCTCCCGTTCTACGGCTACGCCCGTCAGGATAAGAAGCACCTGGGCCGCGAACCGATCTCGGCCCGCCTGGTCGCCGACCTGCTGCGCCAGGCCGGTGCCGACCGCCTGATGGCCGTGGACCTGCACACCGCACAGATCCAGGGCTTCTTCGACGGCCCGGTGGACCACCTGTTCGCGCTGCCGCTGCTCGCCGACTACATCGGCGACAAGGTCGCCAGCGACAAGCTCACCGTCGTCTCCCCGGACGCCGGCCGGGTGAAGGTGGCCGACCAGTGGTGTGACCGGCTGGACGCACCGCTGGCGATCATCCACAAGCGCCGCGACATCACCCAGGCCAACACCATCCTGTCGGCCGACGTGGTCGGTGACGTCAAGGACCGGGTCTGCGTCCTGGTCGACGACATGATCGACACCGCCGGCACCATCTGCGCCGCCGCCGACGCGCTGTTCGACAACGGCGCCGCGGACGTCATCGTGGCCGCCACCCACGGTGTGCTCTCCGGTCCGGCGGCCGACCGGCTGAAGAACTCCCGGGTCAGCGAGTTCGTCTTCACCAACACCCTGCCGACCCCGGCCGAGCTCCAGCTCGACAAGGTGACCACGCTCTCCATCGCCCCGTCGATCGCCGCGGCGATCCGCGAGGTCTTCGAGGAGGGCTCGGTCACCAGCCTGTTCGAGGGCGTGCACTGATCGGGTAGTCGTACGAACGGCCCCGGCGCCTCGCGGCGCCGGGGCCGATTTCGTGCTCGCCGCAGCGTGCGGTTAGACTCTTGAGACTGCTCGGCGAGGGATGTCGTGTGCCCAATGCGGGTGCCTGATCCGTGATCGACGCGCTGCCTCGGCCGTGGTTTGGCCGATTGCAGATCCGTCCGCCGCCGAGTGGCCCCCCAAACGTACTTGAGGGTGTGCCCCGGCGGTTTTTCGTCTGTCGTCCGCACCCCGCGTCCAGTTCTCACGAGGAGTGCCGTCGTGTCCGAGATCCGCCTTGCCGCTGAAGCCCGTACCGAGTTCGGCAAGGGTGCCGCCCGTCGCGCTCGTCGCGCCGGCTTCGTCCCCGGTGTCGTCTACGGCCACGGCCACACCCCGGTTCACCTGAACCTGCCCGGCCACGACCTGATGATGGCCCTGAAGACCCCGAACGCCCTGCTGGTCGTGCCGATCGACGGCAAGGACGAGTACGTGCTGCCGAAGGCCGTCCAGCGTGAGGCCATCAAGCGCACCATCGAGCACGTCGACCTGCTGCTGGTCAAGCGTGGCGAGAAGGTCACCGTCGAGGTCCCGGTCCACACCGAGGGTGAGCTGGCCCCGGGCGGCAACCTGCTGGAGCACGTTCTGAACGCGCTGCCGGTCGAGGCCGAGGCCACCCACCTGCCCGAGGCCGTCACCGTCTCGATCGAGGGCCTGGAGGCCGGCGCCTCGGTCCTGGCCAAGGACGTCGTCCTGCCGAAGGGCGTCGCGCTGGCCGTCGAGGCCGACGCCGTCGTGCTGCAGGTCATCGGCGCCCAGGCCCCCGAGGCCGTCGAGGAGGCCGCCGAGGGCGAGGCCGTCGAGGCCTGAGCCCGGTAGCTCATTCGACCGCTGCCCCGGTCCGCTCCGCTGGAGCGGCCGGGGCAGCGGCGTGTCCGGGATGATGAGGGAAAGTGAGGAGCGGTTGATGAGCGACGAAGCGTACGAGGGCCCCTGGCTGGTCGTCGGCCTCGGCAACCCGGGCGAGGGCTACGCCCGGAACCGGCACAACATCGGGTTCATGGTGGTGGATCTGCTGGCCGAGCGGATCGGGGCGAAGTTCAAGGCCCACAAGAGCCGGGCCCAGATCGCCGAGGGCCGCCTGTGCGGGCGGCGGGTGGTGCTGGCCAAGCCGATGACCTTCATGAACCTGTCCGGCGGCCCGACCACCGCGCTGCGCGACTTCTACAAGGTGCCGACCGAGGCGATCGTGGCGATCCACGACGAGCTGGACATCGACTACGCGGCACTGCGGCTCAAGTTGGGCGGCGGTGACAACGGGCACAACGGCCTGAAGTCCATCACCAAGTCGCTCGGCCCCGGCTACCACCGGGTGCGTTGCGGCATCGGCCGTCCGCCGGGCCGGATGGAGGTGGCCGACTTCGTGCTCAAGGACTTCTCCTCCGCCGAGCGCAAGGAACTCGACTGGTTCGTCGACCGCTCCGCCGACGCGGTCGAGGCGCTGCTCTCCGAGGGGCTCGAACGAGCCCAGGGCAGCTACAACTCCTGACGGCTTTCCGGTGAACGCCTGACGCGGTTTTGACGATTGCCTGACGTGATGTCAATCCGGCGCGCCCCCTTGCACAACGGTCGTGCAACGCTTGCTCCGAGGGGGCATGATCTGTATGGGAAGGTCACCTCTGATCGGATACGGTCATCCCCTGTACGCGCAGGATTGAGCGCAGGAATCTGGGGGTAAGGACCGTGGTTCGGTCACAACGCGTCCGGGTGGGGCGTGCGGTCGGCGGAGCGGCGATGCTCGTCGGTCTCACCGCGCTGGGTGCACCGGTGGCGCAGGCCGCCGACTCCTCGGGCGGCCAAAACGATGCGCCCGAGCCGGCGGCAGCGCAGCTGACGCCGCCGGTCAGCGGCGGCAAGGTGGGCGGCTCGGCGGGGCTGTACGCGGTCGGCGGCGGCCTGGTGATGGTCGCCGGCGGGGCGACCCTCTGGGTCAAGCGCAAGCGCGCCGGCCAGGTCACCATTCACTGAACCGCCTTGCGGGCAGGGCCTTTCGGGCCTGTCCGGGTCTTTCAGAGGCGCGGGAGCAACACCAGGGGCGCGGGGCTCTGCCCCGCGCCCCTGGTGGCTGCCCCTGGGAAGGGGCCCGGGCGTCAGCCCGTGTTGCGCAGGCCGGCCGCGATGCCGTTGACCGTCAGCAGCAGGGCCCGGGCCCGCAGCGGGTCCTCCGGCCGCCCGGTGGCGACCTCCTCGCGCTGGCGGCGCAGCAGTGCGACCTGCAGGTAGGAGATCGGGTCGAGGTAGGCGTCGCGGACGGTGAATGTCTGCTTCAGCACCGGGTTGTGTTCGAGGAGTTCGCTCTCGCCGGTGAGCCGGAGCACCTCACGCAGGGTCAGTTCGTGCTCAGCCACGATCTGGTCGAAGACGTGGTGCAGTTCGGCCGGGACCAGCTGCTCGACGTAGTGGCGGGCGATCCGCAGATCGGTCTTGGCCAGCGTCATGGCGACGTTGGACAGGAAGTTGCGGAAGAAGTGCCACTGCCCGTACATCTCGTCGAGCACGTCGCCGAGCCCGGCCCCGCGGGCGGCGGCCAGGCCCGAGCCGACGCCGTACCAGCCGGGGACGATCTGGCGGGACTGGGTCCAGCCGAAGACCCACGGGATCGCGCGCAGGCCGTCCAGGCCCGCACCGGAGTCGGGGCGGCGGGACGGGCGGGAGCCCAGGTGCAGTGAGGCGAGCTGGTCGACCGGGGTGGCAGCGAAGAAGTACTTGGGCAGGTCGTCCTGCTCGACCAGGGTGCGGTAGGCGGTGTGGGCCGCCTCGGAGACCTGGTCCATCGCGGCGTCCCAGCGGGCGAGTTCCTCGGGGGCCTGGCGCGGCGAGGTGTGCAGGGCGGAGGCGGCCAGGGTGGCCGAGATGGTCAGCTCCAGGTTCTCCCGGGCCAGCGAGGGCAGCAGGTACTTGTCGGAGATGACCTCGCCCTGCTCGGTGACCTTGATCTCGCCCTCCAGGGTGCCCCAGGGCTGGGCCAGGATGGCCTCGTGCGAGGGGCCGCCGCCGCGGCCGACGGTGCCGCCGCGGCCGTGGAACAGGCGCAGCCGGATGCCGTACCGGTGGGCGACGTCGCGCAGCCGGCGCTGGGCCCGGTGGATCTCCCACTGGGAGGTGGTGATGCCGCCGAACTTGGAGGAGTCGGAGTAGCCGAGCATGACCTCCTGGACGTCGCCGCGCAGCGAGACCAGCAGCCGGTAGGAGGGGTCGGAGAGCATCTCCTCCAGGATCCGGTCCGCCTGCTGGAGTTCGTCGGTGGTCTCCAGGAGCGGCACGATGCCGATCTTGGCGATCCCGGCGTGCAGGTCGATCAGACCGGCCTCGCGGGCCAGTACGGTGGCCGCGAAGACGTCGTCCGCGCCCTGGCACATCGAGATGATGTAGCTCTCGACGATCTCGTCGCCGAAGCGCTCGAAGCCCTCGCGGATGGTGTTGAAGACGTTCAGGGTCTTCGTCCCGGCGGCGTCCAGCGGGGCCGGGGTCGGGGCCAGCGGGCGGCGCGAACGCAGCTCCTTGGCGAGCAGCTTCTGCCGGTACTCGCGCGGCATGTCGTTGTAGCGCCAGGCCTCCTCGCCGAGCCGGTCGAAGAGCTGGCCGAGCGCGTGGTGGTGCGCCTCGGCGTGCTCGCGCACGTCCATGGTGGCCAGTTGCAGGCCGAAGGCCTCGATGGTGCGGATCGCGCGGGCGAGGCGGCCGTCGGCGATCAGTTCGCCGCGGTGGGCGCGCAGCGATTCCTGGATCAGCTTCAGGTCGGCGACCAGCTCGCGGGTGCCGAGGTAGTCGCGGCCGATGACGTGCGGGGTGCCGGTGACCAGGCGGTCGCGGGTGTTCTCCAGCTTGAGGCGGACGCAGGTGGCCTTGAGCCGGTACGGCTCCTCGGCGTTCATCCGCTTGTAGCGCGGGCTGAGTTCGGGCAGCAGCTTGAGGTCGGCGTCCAGCGAGGCGAGCAGTTCGTCGGAGGCGCCGGCCAGCCGGACCGAGGTGGAGAGCGAGGCGCGCAGGTCGTCGATGGTGTCCAGGGCGTCCTTGATGCCGTACTCGTGCTGGAGGTCGAGCACGTCCCAGGTGACGTTCGGGGTGACGTTCGGGTTGCCGTCGCGGTCGCCGCCGATCCAGGTGCCGAAGGTCAGCGGGCGGACGCCCTCGGGGAGGCTCAGGCCCACCCGGGCCAGCTCCTCGTGCAGCTCCTCCAACACCTCGGGGACGGCCTCGCGGTAGAGCTCGTCCAGGTAGTAGACGGCGTTGCGGGCCTCGTCGGTGGGCTCGGGGCGGGCGATCCGCAGCTCGTCGGTCTGCCAGAGCAGGTCGATGACCTCCGCGAGTCTGCGGTCGGCGGAGCGGCGGGCGGAGGTGAGCCGCGCAGCGGCACGATCGGGGGTGGTGGCGGGGTGGCGCTCGGGGTCGGCGCTGGCCAGGCCGGCGGTCGCCTGCTCGCGGTGGATGCGCTCCAGCAGCTCGCCGATCCGGCGCAGCTTGTGGAGCACGCTGCGGCGGGCGGCCTCGGTCGGGTGCGCGGTGAAGACCGGGCGCACCGCCAGGTGGGCCAGGGTGTCGGCGAGGTGCTTGGGGTCGGCGTCGGACAGCTGGTCGGCGGTCTGCGCCAGCTGGGAGCCCTCGCGGGCCCGGCGGGCGGCGAACTCGCGGCCGCGGTGCACCTGTTCGGTGACGTTGGCCAGGTGGAAGTAGGTGGAGAAGGCCCGTACCAGCTTGGCGGCCGTCTCCAGGTCGATGCCGGAGAGGAGTTCGGCGGTGGCCTCGCCGTCGGTGCGGCTGAGCAGTCGTACCTGCTCGACCAGGCCCAGCAGTTCGGGGCCCTCCTGGCGGACCAGGGTCTCGCCGAGCAGGTCGCCGAGGCGGCGGATGTCCGCACGCAGGGCCGCGTTGTCGGCGACCGTGGGCTGGGTGGAGTTGTCCGCCGACGAGGTGGGGACCGGAGCGGTCACGGCTGGCTCCCTGAGGTGGTGGGGTTCGGCAACGGCTCTCATCACCACTGTGAAGGTGACGTGTGCGGACCGCGCTGTCCGACGCGACCAGCATAGGTGGCACGGGGTGCCGCGACGGTGACATAACCGTATGGCGGACAGCCGGCGGCCTCCCGGGGCCGGGCCGGGGCTTCCCCGTCGCGCGGGGACGTGCGACCGGCGCCGTCCCGTGGGCCGGACCGCGCCGGTCGCACCTTCCGAGGAGCGGGCGGGGGCGCGCCCGGCCCGCCGCGGAGGTGCGCGGTCGGCCGCGTGGTCGTCCGTCCCCGGAGGTGTCGCCCCCGGCTGGCCGGGTGTTCAGTGGATGACAATGTCCCCCCCTTAGGCTGTCTCTCATGAGCAAGTCGCCTGAGGGGGGCGGGCCGGTCCATTCACTGTGGTGGTGGCGTCGGCGCCGTAGCGCGCTGCTGGACATCGGTCTGGCCGCATTGGCCGGACTGGAGTGCGCTTTCGGGGCGTACGGAATGGTGCACGACCGGCTGGGCTGGGGCGTGGGCCTGGTGGTGGTGTCGGCGGTGCTGGGCGCACTGGCCGGGGCCAGCCTGGTGGTGCGGCGGCGCTGGCCGGCCGTGCCGGTGCTGATGGCGCTGGTCTTCGTCCCCGGCCTGTTCGGCGTCGTGCTGCTGGTGGTCTCGCTGTACACGCTGGCGGGGACCTGGGAGTGGCCCTCGCGGCGGGGGCGGGTGCTGGGGCTCTCCGCGGTGGCGCTGCTGGAGACCTTCGCGATGGTGTTGTTCGCCATGCTCCACCCGATGCCGCAGCAGAGCCGGTCCGAGAGCCTCGCGGCCGAGCAGCTCCCGCCGACCTGGGTGTTCGTCCTGCTGGCGGTGCTGGTGGCGGCCGGCCTGACGGTGCTGCCGGTGATCACCGGGCTGTACGTGGGCGCGCGCCGCCGCCTGGTGGAGTCGCTCGAGGACCGCGCGCAGGGCCTGGAGACCGAGCTGGCCCTGCTGGCCGAGCAGGCGCAGGAGCGCGCCCGCCGGGCCCGGCTGGAGGAGCGCACCCGGATCGCCCGCGAGATGCACGACGTGGTGGCGCACCGGGTCAGCCTGATGGTGGTGCACGCCTCGGCGCTGGAGCGCATCGTCGCCAAGGACCCGGAGAAGGCGAAGCAGAGCGCCCGGCTGATGGGCGAGGTCGGGCGCCAGGCGCTGAACGAGCTGCGCGAGATCCTCGGTGTGCTGCGGATGTCCGAGGAGGCACCGGAGCCCCAGGACGGTCTGGAGCACCTGCCGCGGCTGGTCGAGCAGTCCGAGGCGGCCGGGATGGCGGTGACCCTGACGGTCAGCGGCAGCCGCAGGCCGTTCAGCACCGAGGCGGAGCAGACCGCGTACCGGGTGGTCCAGGAGGGCCTGACCAACGCCCACAAGCACGCCGCCGGGGCGCAGGTCGCGGTGCTGCTCGCGTACGTGCCGAACGGGGTCCGGGTGGCGGTGGTCAACGACCGCGCGGACGGCGACGGCGGTCGGGTGGCGCTGCCCAGCGGCGGCAACGGGCTGGTCGGGATGCGCGAGCGGGTGCTGGCGCTCGGGGGCAGCTTCTCGGCCGGTCCGGAGGACGACGGGGGCTTCCGGGTGGAGGCGGTGCTGCCGTCCCGGCTGGCGGTGCCGGCGGAGCGGCTGGCCTGAACGGCTGGTCTGAACGGCTGGCCTGAGCGGCCGATTCGGCTGCCCGTGGCTGCTCGGCTGCGGACCACCGCTCGCTGAGGAGCAGGACGAGGGCATCGAGGAGCGGCAGTGGGGCCGCTCTACGACGTCTGCGCTCCCCCATAGGGTTGGGAGGTCAGGATCTCGCGTCGTCCGTCGTCTGGGGCTGGAAGAAACCGTGACCATCGCCGCTCGTCTCGTCACCACCATCGCCGCCCCATTGGACCCGGCGTCAGCCGACGCTCCGCAGGTGCTGTCCTGGCCTGGCCACCGGCTCCTCGTGCAGCGCGGTGACACGGACGTAGTGGCCCTCGATCTGGACACGCCCCACGCCGGCCGGGCCGCCGAGGTCCGATTCCCGGCGCCCTGGCCGCGCCGCTTCGGATCGGTGACGGTGTCACCGGAGCGGGATGCGGCGGTGTTCGCCGGCGTGCACGCGGTGCGGTCGGTGGAGCGGACCGGTGCAACGCGGTGGGAGGTGCGACATGGCTGCTGGGACGGCGGCTGCACCCTCTCGCACCCGTCGTTCGACGAATACGCGCACGACGAGGACCACTCCCGCGCTGACGGCGGTTCTGTCGCGGTCAGCGCAGACGGCAGGCTCGTCTGGGCCCACGTCCGCGGTCCGTTGGGCGACGACGGGGACACGGAGGACGACCAGGAACTGTGGGTGGTTCTGGACGCCGTGGACGGCAGGGTCGTGGGACGCGCGAACACGATGACCGTGGCCTCCGGCTCCGAGCACACTCCACACCCGGATTCCGCACAGATGGGATTGAGTGTCGGCGAGGGAGAGGAAGGGTCGCCTGCGCTGTGGGGACGTTGGGACGGGCAGCAGCTGACCACCGAGCAGATCGGCATCGGGCTGGTCCTCCTTGCGGTGAGCCCGTCCGGCCGGCACCTCCTGACCGTTGACGTCGGGCAGTGGTCCCTCTACGTCCACCAGGTGGAAGACGGCTCGGAGCCCCGGGAACTGGACGCCGCGGATACCGTGCCGGCACACCCCGGGAGCACCGGCGAGGACAGGGTGTACTGGGACTACGAGGCGGCCTTCGTCGATAAGGGCACTGTTGTTGCCGGGACCTCCGAGTGCGATGCCCCGTACGGATCGGTTCGTCACTGGCTGGTCGACGTGGACGGGATGACGCTGCGCGGCGAGATTTCCTACCCCGTGCCCGTCTCGGGACCTGCCCGGGCCGCGGGGGACGGCACTTGGTACACGGTCTCCAAGGACGGGACCTCGGTGCATCTGTGGGAGCTGGCCGAAGGGAGCTGACTTCGGACGCTTCGAGGGCGGTGCCTATGCGGTCGGGTCGGTCTCCCTCGCGATGCGCAGATCGACCTCGTGGTCGTCAGGGCACGGATTGCCGTCGACCGGGCAGACGTAGCCCATGCCGTTCGACAGCCAGCCGGGGTGCATCGCCTCGGCCGTCTCAAGGCACATCGCGCAGATGATCTCGGCCGCCAGATTGATCGCATGCCCCGGCGTGCCGCAGAACGCCGTCCGCCAGGAGGCGTCGCGGCAGCAGACGAGGTGCGTGATCTTTTCTCGGTCAGGAGTGAGCTGAAGGTGGCCTTCGACCTGCTGCTCGCGGGCTGTGGTGCTGTCCTGCGCCCGTATGAGCCGATCGGCCGGGGCGGGAGTGTTCACCGGAACTCCGCGATCAGTCGGGCGCTGCCGGCGCAGTGGTTCCGCTGGGGGCCGGTGTCGTGCGTCGCGACCTGCACCGCGACGGCCTGGACGAGGGCGGCGACGACCGCCAGGGGCAGAACGGCGCAGAGCAGGGCGTGCCCGGGGCCGAGCCGGCGCGACTTGTCCCGCAGGACGGTGACCAACTGCCATCCGCCCAGGCAGATGGCGGCGATGCCGAGCACCAGCCCCGCCCAGGCGAGTGGCAGGACGTAGAACGGGGCGCCGGGGCTGTCGTGGCACTGGCTCACGACGTCGCGTATGTCATCGTCCGCCAGGGTGACGGGGACGGTGCACGCCCAGCCCGCGCACACGAGCAGCAGGGAGTGCCGAACCCTGAGCCACCGGAGAGAGCGCATCGTTTCGCCCACCGCCTACCCCCGGCCCGGGTTCACGCGTGCGAAGTGCGGCCTCTGGCGGCCGCGTTGTGCCGGGAAGCCGCCTATTCGGCGGCCGACGATGCCGGTCCTCATGCCCGTTGTTCTCCTTGTCCCCCCGCCGCACCGGTCGCGACCGGTGGGCACGGGCCCATCCTGCCAGGCCGGGATGAACCCCGGCCGGTCGCCATGGGGGAGTTCGCGACCGGCCGGGGCGATGCCCGCATGCCGTCCTGTGAGCGGCACGCGGGTGCTTGGGACTTTCGCTGGAACTTCGGTGCGTCCGGCGGGAGTTCCGGCGGCCTGGTGGATGGTCAGTGGCCGTGTGCGGTGGCGAGCAGGGCGACGGCGAGGAGGGCGATGCAGGCGCTGGAGAGGGTGTAGGCGAGTAGCGCGGTACGGGGGTCGGGGAGGCCTTGGCGGTGGCGTTCGGCGGCTTCGCGGTACTCGGCCTGGGGGTCGTCGTCCACGGTCAGCTCTCCGTGAGTTGGGGGCGGAGGCGGACGGCGTGGGTTCGGCCGTGCAGGGTGAAGGAGAGGTCGAGCCGGCCGTCGCGTTCGAGGAACTCCATGGTGCGCTCGGCGGCGTCGGGTCGGGTGAGGAAGTAGCGGAAGGCGTCGGCCTGGAGAGTGCCGAGGGGGAGGAGCTTCAGGGCGTCCCAGACGGCGGTGAGGGCGTCGGGGAGGCGGGGGAACGTCGCGGGGGCGGTGATGCCCTCGATTTCCACGACGACCGGGGTGCTGTCGGTGTCGGGGGCGTTCATGCCGCGCTCCGCCGGGCCGGACCGATCAGGCACCAGACGGCTTTGCCGATGCCGCCCGGTCTGGGGTGGCAGCCCCACGAGGTGGAGAGCTGGTCGACCAGCCAGAGGCCGCGACCTGACTCGTCGTCCTCGCCGGCTGAACGTGCCGTCGGGTGGCTGGCGTTGGCGTCGTGGACTTCGAGCCGCAGCGTGGTGGGTGAGAGTTCGAAACGGACCTGGATCAGGCGGCCGGGTGGCACGCGGGCGTGTTCGATGGCGTTGGCGACGAGTTCGGAGAGCAGCAACTCGCCGGTGTCCAGGTACTGTTCGCCGCCGTCGAGGCGGGCGAGGAAGTCGCGGAGCAGTCTGCGGGCTCTGTCTGCGGACTTGCGGTGACGCGGGAGCCAGCACGAGTGCTCGCCGGCTACGGCGGGTGGTCTCTCCAAGGTTCCGGGCATGGCGACGCCCTCTCTGTGCATGGTCGGGAAACCGTGATCCAGGCGCGTGATGAGGCCTGGCGGCGGCTGGCTTCAGGCATGGGGATGCCCGGGCGATGAGCCGCCATGATCACTCTGTGTCTGGAAGCTGACTACTGTTCGTAGCATGCTTCTCGGAGCTTCCACGGTGCAAGTCCCCACTTTGGAAGCCTTTAAAGATTGTTGTCGCGGTCGGAGGGAGGCAGACTTACAGCGCACACCCCAGGGGAGGCCCCAACGTGCCCGTGAACAGGAACCCGACCGTCCGTCAGCGGCGGCTCGCGCGAACGCTCAAGGATCTTCGGACGGCCCAGCGGCTGACGATTGCTCATGCGGCGCAGCATCTCGCGTGCGCCGAGAGCAAGATCAGCAGGATTGAGGCGGCGCAGTCAGGCATCCGGCTCGTTGACCTGCGGTTGCTACTCGACCTGTACGAGGTGCACGACCTTGCCGTGAGAAGCGGCTTGGAGGCCCTGTCCCGTGAGGGGCGCCTACGAGGATGGTGGGATCGCTACTCGGACACGCTGTCGCCCAGCTATGCCGACTACATCGCGCTGGAAGCCGACGCCTCGGACCAATACAGCATCGAGACCGTTCTGATCCCTGGTCTGTTGCAGACCGAGGACTACACGCGGGCCGTCGTACGGGCGCAGATGGAGGGCGTCACGCCTGAGCAGGTTGAAACGCTCACCAGGGTCCGGCAGGAACGCCGATCGGTGCTGACGAGAGAAGTGCCGCTGCGTTTGTGGGTCGTGCTGTCCGAGTCGGTGCTCAAGCACCAGATCGGCGGACTCTCGGTCATGCGCGAACAACTTGAGTTCCTTGTAACGCTTGCTGAAGGTCCGAACATCAACGTTCAGGTACTGCCGGAAGCGTCGGACATCCATGCGGCACTGTTCGGTCCCGTCGCGATCCTCAGCTTTCCCGATACGACCGAGACAGACGTGGCGTACGTGGACAGCCTCCTCAGCACGCTCTACATCGAGGAGCCGGCCGAGGTGTTCAAGTACGCCAACCTGTTCCGCCGGGCCCTGGCGGAATCGCTGCCGCGCACGGAATCAGTCGCCCTCATCGAGCGCACCGCAAAGGGAATGGTTTAGATCATGTTGAGCAAGTTCCTGCCGTCCGCCTCCGCCAGCGGGTTTGAGTGGCGTAGGTCTTCGTTCTCGGGCGCGCAGAGCAATTGCATCGAGGTCGCCGACGGTATTTCGGGCGTCGTCCCCGTCCGTGACTCCAAGGACCCGCACGGCCCCGCCCTGCTCTTCCCCGCCGACGCCTGGTCGGCGTTCGTCGCGGGCATCAAGGCAGGCGAGTTCCCCGCCGCCTGACATCACCTCTCGCACTACGTCGCAGCCCCGGCGCGGACCGCCCGGCCGGGGCTGTGGCGTACCAGTGAAGTCAGCTCAGGGCTGGACCTTCAGGCGCTCCGGCATGGCGCCGAGCACCAGGCCGGTGACCGCGTGGTCGATGGAGGGGCCGAGGTACCACTCGCCGGTGTGGTCGAGGCTGTAGACGCGGCCGTCCTCGTCGATGGCGAGCAGGGCCAGTCCGTACTGCTCCTCGCCGAGGGGGGCGACCTGGCGGCCGAGGGCCCGGCCGAGGTCGGCGAGGGTGCGGGGCTGGTGCAGGCCGCAGAGCGGGTCGATCAGGAACGGCGTGCGGGCCATCAGCCGCCCGGCGCCGGTCTGGTCCAGGAACAGCCCGCCGAACTCGGCCCAGGCCTCGACGGCGGCGGGGAAGACGGAGTGCTCGGGCCCGGCCGGGTCGTTGTGGCCGGCCAGTTGGTCCGCCCACTCTTCGGCCTGGCGGATGTCCCAGCGTCCCGGGTGCCAGCCGGCGTGCTTGAGCGCGGCGGCGACTTCGGCGGGGAAGCGGGGCTGGGTGCGGACGGCGGACGCGTTCAGGAGGTGCTCCGAGGACTGAGGACAGAGGCGGTAGTGGGCCGGGCCCACCGGTGGTTCAGGGCGCGGTCGGTCCGACGGCGACGACCTCGACGGTGAGGTGTTCGAGCAGCGGGGCGCAGGAGCGGCACGGCGGCGCGTGCGTACCGTGCGCCGGGTCGCCCTCCTCGCGGATCCGGAGGGTGGTCAGCCGGGCGCCCTTGAGCGCCTTGCGGGCCTCCTGGATGGTGAGCGGCTTGCGCGCGGCGCGCTTGGAGCGGGACGAGTCCACCTTGCCCAGGTACTGGGAGAGCAGCACCGCCTCGGGGCAGCGCCCGAGGAACCGCTCCCGGTGCTCCATCGGCAGGGTGGCCAGGAAGTCGCCGACCAGCGGGTGCAGGATGGGCCGGGCGTCCGGTTTGTGGCCGGCCAGGGTGTGCACCTCGCCGTTCCTGAGCGAGAGCGCGGCGGCCACTGCGGGCAGCAGGCTGTCCCGGTGGTGGCGCAACACCGGGGCGGCGCCTGGCTGTTCCGGGTGCTGCACGCTGCTCCTCGCTCTCCACTGGCCGGCAGGCTGGAGCTGCCGGAAGTCTGCTGACGGTAGGTGACACCTCGCGGTGAGGATCCAAGACTGCCAAACTTCCACGACAATCGCCGACCCGGGGTGCGGGAGGGCCGCTCGGGCGGCGCTTGGACGGGTGGCAAGTCCTGCCGCCGGTTTCCGGATTCGGGCCACGACCGGTGGCGGCGGCCGGTAGCGTTCGGGCTGCGGGGCAAGGCCGTTCGAACTGCGGGGGAGCGGTTCTGGCCGGTCCCGATCAGGGGCGGTGGGGGCTGCCGGGCAACGAGGAGTCCCGGCGCCGAGCAAGGGGGGTCTTGCTGTGACGTACGCGCCTGCGGGCGAATCGGAGCGAAGCCGGCGGCCGGGCGGCGCATTAGCCGGGCAGGGGGCGCACCCGGATCCGTACGCGCCTGGTGCGGTCGCCGCGGAGCGGATCGGTCTCGCCGTGGTCGGCGCCGGCTACTGGGGACCGAACCTGGTCCGCAACGCCCAGCAGACGGCGGCGCTGCGCCTGCACTGGCTGTGCGACCTGGACGAGGAGCGCGCTCGCCGGGTGCTCGGCCGGTACAGCACGGTCGGGGTGACCACCTCCTTCGACGAGGTGCTGGCCGACGAGCGGGTCCGGGCGGTGGCCATCGCCACGCCCGCCGCGACCCACTACCGGCTGGTGCGGGCGGCGCTGGAGGCCGGGAAGCACGTCCTGGTCGAGAAGCCGATCACCACCACCGCCGACGAGGCCGCCGAACTGGTCGACCTGGCCGAGAGCAGCGGGCTGGTGCTGATGTGCGACCACACCTTCTGCTACACGCCGGTGGTCCGCCGGATCCGCGAGCTGCTGCACGGCGGCGAACTCGGCGACCTGCAGTTCTTCGACTCGGTTCGGATCAACCTCGGCCTGGTCCAGCCCGATGTGGACGTGCTGTGGGACCTGGCCCCGCACGATCTCTCCATCCTCGACTTCGTGCTGCCGCCCGGCGTCGTCCCGGTCGGCGTCAGCGCCCAGGCCGCCGACCCGATCGGGGCCGGCCGGGCCTGCGTCGCGTACCTGACGGTACGGCTCAGCAACGGCGCGCTCGCCCACTGCCACGTCAACTGGCTCTCCCCGACCAAGGTGCGGACCACCCTGATCGGCGGCTCCCGGCGCACCCTGGTCTGGGACGACCTGAACCCGCAGGCCCGGCTGGCCGTCCACGACCGGGGCGTGGACCTCACCCCGCCCGAGCGGCTGACCGAGGAGATCCGCCACCAGGCCCAGGTCTCCTACCGGGTCGGCGACATGGTCGCACCCGCGCTGTCCGAGCAGGAGGCGCTGCGCGCGGTGATGGCCGAGTTCGCCGACGCCGTCACCGAGGGCCGGGCCCCGCTCACCGACGGCCGGGCCGGGCTGCGGGTGCTGCGTCTGCTGCACGCCGCCGCCCGCAGTCTCGAACTCCGTGGCGCCACCGTGCCGGTGGACGCCCACCAGCTGACCACCACTCAGGAGAGGGCCGTCGCCCGATGAACGCTGTCGCCATTGAGGGCTCCCGCTGCCTGGTCACGGGAGGCGCGGGCACCATCGGTTCCACCGTGGTGGACCAGTTGCTCGCGGCCGGGGCCCGCGAGGTCGTGGTGCTGGACAACTTCGTCCGCGGCCGGATGGCCAACCTCGCGCACGCCCGGTCCATCGCGACAGACGGCCGGCTGCGGGTGGTGGACGGCGACATCCGCGACCGTGCGCTGCTGCGCGAACTGCTCGACCCCGGCACCGACCTGCTCTTCCATCTCGCCGCGATCCGGATCACCCAGTGCGCCACCGAGCCCAGGCTCGCCCTGGAGATCATGGTGGACGGCACCTTCGACGTGGTCGAGGCCGCCGCCGAGAAGGGCGTCAGGAAGGTGATCGCCTCCTCCACCGCCTCGGTCTACGGCCTCGCCGACACCTTCCCCACCCCCGAGACCCAGCACCCGTACAACAACGACACCTTCTACGGGGCCGCCAAGGTCTTCAACGAGGGCCTGCTGCGCAGCTTCCACGCCATGTACGGCCTGGACTACGTGGCGCTGCGCTACTTCAACGTCTACGGGCCCCGGATGGACGTGCACGGCAAGTACACCGAGGTGTTCATCCGCTGGATGGAGCGGATCGCCGCCGGGCAGCCGCCGCTCATCTTCGGCGACGGCGCGCAGACCATGGACTTCGTCTACACCGAGGACATCGCCCGGGCCAACCTGCTGGCCGCCGCCGCACCCGTCACCGACCGGGTCTACAACATCGCCAGCTCCACCGAGGTCTCGCTGCGCGGCCTCGCCGACGCCCTGTTGGTCGCCATGGACTCCGACCTCGGCGTCGAGCACGGCCCGGCCCGGGGCACCGCGGGCGGCGTGGTCCGGCGGCTCGCCGACATCTCGGCCGCCCAGCGCGACCTCGGCTGGAAGCCGGAACTCGGCCTGGAGGACGGCCTGCGCAAGCTGGTCGCCTGGTGGCGTGAGCAGTAACCCCGTCGTCCGGTGGTGACGTGAGCAGTAACCCCGTTGTCCGGCCGCGTAGTTCGGAGTCCGCAGTGTCCACCGTTCCCGTCATGCCCAACATTCCCGTCATGGTGCCGTGGCTCGGCGAGGAGGAGGCCGAGGCCGCCGCCGAGGCCGTCCGCTCCGGCTGGGTGGCCCAGGGCCCCCGGGTCGCCGAGTTCGAACGGGCCTTCGCCGCCCACCTCGGCGTCCCGCACGCCGTCGCCGTCTCCTCCTGCACCACCGCCCTGCACCTGGCGCTCATCGGTGCGGGCGTCGGCCCCGGGGACGAGGTCCTGGTGCCCTCGCTCTCCTTCATCGCCACCGCCAGCGCCGCCACCTACCTCGGCGCCACCCCCGTCTTCGCCGACGTCGACCCGGCGAGCGGCAACCTCACCGCCGAGACCGTCCAGCCGCTGCTCACCGACCGGACGAAGGCCGTGATCGCGGTGGACCAGGGTGGCGTACCCGTCGACCTGGACGCCATCGAGGCGCTGGCCCGGCCGCGCGGCATCGCCGTGGTCGAGGACGCCGCCTGCGCGGCCGGCGCAACTCTGCGCGGCCGGCCGGCGGGCGCCGGCGCCGGGATCGCCGCGTACTCCTTCCACCCGCGCAAGCTGCTCACCACCGGCGAGGGCGGCATGGTCACCTGCCAGGACGGCGAACTCGCCGCCCGGCTGCGGCGGTTGCGCGAGCACGGGATGAGCGTCTCGGCCGCCGACCGGCACGCGGGGGGCGGGGCCGCCGTCCTGGAGACCTACGACGAGATCGGGTTCAACTACCGGATGACGGACATCCAGGCCGCGATCGGCCTGGTCCAGCTGCGCAAGCTGCCCGAACTGGTCCGCCGCCGCCGGGAACTCGCCGACCGCTACCGCCGCCTGCTCGGCCCGCTGGGCGAGCGGCTGGTCGCCGACCCGGAGCACGGCACGGGCAACTACCAGAGCTGCTGGCTGCTGCTGCCCGACGGCGCGCCCGACCGCGCCGAGGTACTGGAACGGCTCGCCGCCGCCGGGATCTCCGCCCGCCGGGGCATCATGGCCGCCCATCTGGAGGCCCCCTACAAGGGCGCCGAACGCGTACCGCTGCCCGCGACCGAACTGCTCACCCGGCGGTCCCTGATCCTGCCGCTCCACCACTCGCTGACCGAGGAGCAGCAGGACCGGGTGGTCGCCGCGCTGCGCTCCGCCGTGGAGTGAGAGACCGGGGCGCGGGAACCGGGTGAGGCGGGAGGGCGGCTGCCCGGTACGGCTGCTTCGGCGAGCCGGGTGCAGCGTCCGGTCCGAACTCCCGGAGTGCGAACGGCCCGTTGGGCACGGCTGACCGTGGTCGGCCGTCGTCTCGCGCGACTTCCCGCGCGCCGGGCGCGCGACTCGGCCGTCGGGATCCGGTGCGGGAGCTTTCCGTAGCGCGCCGTCCCCGCGCTCCGGCGCGCTGCGCATGTCCGCGCCCGGGCGCGATGTTCGTGCCCCCGGGCGCTGCCCGTGTCCGCGCCGGGGCGTGCTGCCCGGCTGATCACCTGCGTCATCGATCGACCGTCCTGTCCCAGAGCTGCCCGAGGGGGCCCGTATGACCGCCATTCCGCTCGTCGATCTGCAAGCCGCGCACGCCGAGGTGGCCGAGGAGGTACGCGAGGGCTTCGACCGGGTGCTGGCCACCGGTGCCTACATCAAGGGCCCGGACGTCGCCGCCTTCGAGGCCGAGTACGCCGAGTTCTCCGGGGTCCGGCACGCGGTCGGCACCGCGAACGGCACCGACGCCCTGGAACTGGCCCTGCGCGCGCTGCGGCTGGCCCCCGGCGCGGGCGTGGTGCTGCCGGCCAACACCTTCGTGGCCACCGCCGAGGCCGTGGTCCGCGCGGGTCTGCGGCCGGTCCTGGTCGACGTCGACCCCGAGTACCTCCTGATCGACCCGGCCAGGGCGGCTGAGGCGCTGCCGGGTGCGGCCGCGCTGGTCCCGGTCCACCTGAACGGCCAACTCGCCCCGATGCGGCCCCTGCTGGACCTCGCCGGGGACCGCCCGGTGATCGAGGACGGCGCCCAGTCCCAGGGCGCCCGCCAGGACGGCCGGGTGTCCGGCTCCTGGGGCCGGATCTCCGCCACCAGCTTCTACCCGGGCAAGAACCTCGGCGCGTACGGCGACGCGGGCGCCGTCGTCACCGACGACGAGGAACTCGCCACCGCGGTACGGCTGATCGGCGACCACGGCTCGGGCCGCAAGTACGTCCATGAGACCTTCGGCTTCAACTCCCGCCTGGACACCCTGCAGGCCGTGGTGCTGCGGGCCAAACTGCGCCGCCTGCCCGGCTGGAACGAGGCCCGCCGGGCCGCCGCCGCCCGCTACGGCGAACTGCTCGGCGGGCTGGACGGGATCACCCTGCCGGGTACCCTGCCGGGCAACGAGCACGTCTGGCACCTGTACGCGGTGCGGGTCGAGCATGGCCGGGACGAGGTGCTCGCGAAGCTGCACGCCGCCGGGATCGGCGCGGGCATCCACTACCCGGTGCCGGTCCACCTGCAGCCGGCCTTCCGCGAACTCGGCTACGCCGAGGGCAGCTTCCCGGTCGCCGAGCGGGCGGCGGGCGAGATCCTCACCCTGCCGCTCTTCCCGCAGATCACCGCGGTCCAGCAGGAACAGGTGGCGGAGACCTTGGTCAAGGCGCTGCACTGACCGCCGCGGGGGCGATCGGGAGGGCGGCCGGATCCGCCGGCCCGCGAGCGGCCCGCCGGGATCCGGCGCCGCGTGCCGTCCGCCACGGCACGCGGCCTCCCGCTTCCCCGGCCGCCTGCCCGATCGCGCCCGAAGGTTCCTGGGCCCGTCCCCTCACGGCGCTGCCGGGACCCCCTAGGCTTACGTCCAGCAATCGGCATGACAGAGGTCGCAGCCAGTGGGGGCAACCAGATGACGACAGGTCGGCCCGGCGCCGCCGCAGCGCCGAACGCGGCGTACGCGGGCCAGGTGGTGTACTTCCCGGACCCGGTACGGGCCGCGAGCCACCCGGTCGGGGTGCGGGTGGACGAGTACGGCTACCCGGACTTCAGCGCGTACGCGGTCGCCGCCGCCGAGGTCGCCGACCCGCCCGAGGGCCTGGGCGTGGACGAACTGCGGCTCACCGACTACGTGTCGGCCAACGCCGCACTCTTCACCCAGGGCCACGAGCTCTGGGCCGACCTGGACACCGCCGTGGCCACCCCGCCCGGCTGGACCTGGCACCACGTGGTCGGCCGGGCGGCGCCGGGCTGGCGGCGGATGGAACTGGTCCCGGTCGAGGTCAAGGCGCTGCTGCGGCACCACGGCGGACTGGCCTGCTCCCGGGCCGACCACGGGCGCCGGGGCACCCGGCCGCTCCAGGAGCACCGCCCGACGCACTTCCCGCTCGCCAAGGACGGCGGCGACCCGCTCAGCGTCACCGAGGACCTGGTGCAGCGGGCCGAGCAGCGGCTCGGCCACCCGCTGCCCGCCGCGTACCGCAGCTTCCTCAAGCTGGTCGGTGGCCGGGGACCGGCCGGGGTCGCACTGGACACCGAGTTCGGCCTGCTGCTCGACCAGCCGTTCCTGACACTCAGCGAGGAGTACGGGATCCGCGACCTGGTCTACGCCAACAAGTGCCTGCGCGACCACCTCACCAAGGACTACCTGGCCATCGCCTACGTCCAGGGCGGCTTGCTCGCGCTCAAGGTGCGCGGCGAGCAGACCGGTTCGGTCTGGTTCTGCCTCTACGACGACGCCCGCGACACCGGTGCCCCCGAGAGCCCCGAGGACCGGGTCGCCCGGCTGCTGCTGCCCTGCGGTGCGAACTTCGACGAGTTCCTGCGCCGGCTGGCCGGTAGCCCGCCGGAGCTGGAGACCGTGGCGGGGATGATGGTGGACGGCGGGTTCGTCCGTGCCGTACCGGTGAACTGATGCTGCGTACGGGCACGGGCAGCAGGAGGACTGAAGGGGTGGACCTGGCGTGGTGACGTACGCGCAGGCGCAGGAACTGGCCGACGACTGGATCAACGCCGGGGTGCCGCGCTCGCAGCAGCGCGAGGTCCGGGTGCGCGAGTTCGACCTGGGCTTCGTCTGCTGGGCGGAGGACCGGCCCACCGGCCCGTCCGACACCGCGGGCGGTCCGGCCGGATCGGTCGGCCCGGGCACCGAGATCCGGATGGTGATCGCCCGGGAAGGCGGTGTCAGCACGCTCTGGCCGCCGCTGCCCGTCAACGAGGTGGTCCGCCTGTACGAGGAGCAGTACGGCGGGGAGCTGGCCCCCAACCCGGCGGGCGCGGCCAAGCCCGTGCGCGGCACGGTCGAGGCGACGTCCTTCCTGCTCAGCCCTCCGCAGTGGCTCGAGGAGGCCGGGAAGGCCGCGATCGAGGCGGAGGCCGCGCGGCTCGGTGCACCGGCCGAGACCGCTGCCCCCACCGCTGCCGATGCCGGTGCCGGCGTGCCTGAGGCACCGCCGCAGCCGGTGCACCTGACCGCTCCGCCCGCCTCCGACCGTCCGGCGGGGGACGCCCCGACGATGCTGGGCCCGTCCGAACCCCTGGGGACCCCGGCGGCGGGCGTGCCGCCGTTCCCGCCTGCCCCGGCGGCGGGCGTGCCGCCGTTCCCGCCTGCCTCCGTGCCGCCCGGAGCCACCGTGCCCTACCCGGGCGGCGCGCTCCAGGGCGGGCCGGCCCCCGTCGGCGCCGCCGGCACTCCCGCGCCCCAGTACACGCCGCCGGTGCCCGCCCCTGACAGCGCTCCCGCCGCCGGCGGCCCGGCGTCGGCCGGCGGTCCGGGGATCGAGTACGCGCCCACGATGCTCGCGTCCGAAGGTGTACCGGGCCTGATGGGCCTGCCCGGCGCTCCGGCCGCGCCCGAGGGCCAGTCCGCCGGTGCGCTCGGCCGTTCGACGCCGACCGCACCGCCGCCGCCCCCGCCGGCCGAACTGCGCGGGCCGGCCGCCGCCCAGCCCGGTCCGGTGGCCGGCGGGCGAGGAGCCAGCGCGCCGCCGCCCCCGCCGCCCGCCGAGCTGCGACACGCCCCGGGCGCCGTGGGGCATGCCGGTGCGGGTGGCCGCTCGGCGCCGACCGCGCCGCCGCCCCCGCCGCCCGCCGAGCTGC